>NZ_SOGI01000033.1:0-45250 GCF_004403385.1 Cryobacterium sp. TMT4-31 | reverse complement strand
GCCCATGCTCAGTCGACAGCCGGTTTCGGGGTGGGTGAGGATGCGGGACCAGCTGGTCGCCGTGCCCGCGATCCGGCGGGCGGTCTCGGGGTCGATGGGCCCGTAGCCGTCGAGGATGGCGGGTTCGTCGCTTCGGCCCAGCAGGGTCAGCGCCGGCACCGTGATGCTGACCGTGCCGCGGATGCCGTGGCCGAGGCCACTGGGCCCGACACCGTCCAGGAGCAGGTCCCGGTACGCGTCCGCGCGGCGCTGGTCCTTGCTGCGGCAGGGGACAGGGGAGTCGGAGCCGGGCGCCGGGGCGGCGTCAGCGTCGGTGTCGAGGTCTGTGGCGATGTGGCTAAGCCGGTCGTAGATCGCTTGGGCGTCTTCGGCTTTGAGGTAGGCGTTCAGCCACGCCATCCCGTCGGCGTCGGGGCGGAGCACCACCCGGCGCTTGGCGAAGCCGGCGTCGGCGCGGTCTTGCAACGGCACCGGGTGCATCCGTTCGAGGATCCGGCCGGCGACCCGGACGAACTGGGTGGAGGTGAGTTTCTCCGCCGCCGGGAGCACCTTCTCCTCGAACGCGGGCAGGATTTCTTCCGGGACCCCGTCGGTGAGGGTGAGCATCTTCACCGCGTGGCCCCAGGTGATGCTGCCGCGGCTCAGGGCCTGGTGGAAGCCGGGCAGTTGGCCGGTGAGGCGGGCGGCGTCGCAGATCATCATGCCCGCCGTGGTGGCCGTCAGCCGTAGCGCCCCGGCGGCCTCGGCGGCCATGCTGCGGCGGGCGAGCTCCTCGTCGTCCCAGGCCGGGCCGTGCGCGCCGGTATCAGGGTCGTTCCGACCGGACTCGACAGGGTCACCACACAGACCCGCGAGGATGCGCGGTTCATGGCCCAGCCGGTCCAGCTCGGTCAGCAGCCGGGTGCGTTCGGCGTAGCCGGCCGCGATCACTTTCTCGTTCAAGATCAGCGGGTCGATGACCGCGCTGATCGCCGCCGCGACAGGATCCACCGCAGCGCTGACCGCGGGGTCCGAAGCGGCATCGCAGGTGTCGCCGGGGGTGTGATCGGGTGTGGCAGCTGAGGTGGCCATAGGCACAGTGAAGCACCCACCACCGACACTCCCAGGCCCAGAAACCAAGCTGTGGAAAGGTCCGGAAAAACCGGCCTGTGGAGGAGGAGCGATCCTCCCGAAGAGCCCTACAGGTTGCCGATAACCGTGCTCATGACGCGCTCGGCATCGCCGGGCTCGATCATGGCGGGGGAGGAGACCGCCACCCAGTACCCACCGGTGAAGACCTGAGCGGTGCCGGTATCGGCACTGAAGTAGCCCTCTACGTCGGGAGCGCTGCCGTAGGTCGGCACGACTTCGCCGCCGGCCAGGGCCGCATCCTTCAAGGTGTTGGCGAGCGCCTCGTTCGGCATCGCCACTGACACCTCGATGACCTCGCCGCTGGAATTGTTGATCCAGCCGCAGGCGATGCCGTTATAAGTGGTCGCGGTCACGGCCGTGTCACTCGACGCTGAATAACCCGGGTCGACACTCACATTGGGGTTGATCTCGTAGACGTCGTCCGCCGTGAGGACCTGGTCGCAGCTCTTGTCCACGGCGGTGCCTTCGGCTGCCGGCGCAGGGGTGGCCGACGCCGTGGCCGACACCGTGGGTTCCGCCGTGGCGGTGGGCTCCGACGTGGCAGTGCTGGTCGGCTTTGCCGTGGCTGACGCGGTGGGCTCCGTGTCGCCTGCCGGTGCGCATCCGGCCAGGGCGATCAGAGCGAGCGAAGCGCCGGTGAGGGCGAGTGCGGCGCGCAGTCGGCGGCCGGTGGCGAAGGAGGACGAGCTGGAGTGGGTCACTCGTTGACCTTACCAACCGGGACGGCGGGTAAGCTTGTTCGCCGTGACCCCTGCCGAACTCTCCCAGTCCCTGCTCGACCTCGTCAACTCCCTGGTCGAGCGCCGACGAGGCGAAGGGGCGGAGATCGCAGATCTCGGTCTGGTCGCAGCCGACATGTCGCTGGAGCGCCCGCGCAACCGCGACCACGGTGACTGGGCCTCGAGCGTCTCGATGAAGATAGCCAAGCCGCTGGGCACCAACCCGCGCGCCGTGGCCGCCGAACTCGCCGCCGGCCTCGAAGCCATGCCAGAGGTCGCCTCCGTGGAGATCGCCGGCCCCGGCTTCATCAACATCCGCCTCGAGGCATCCGCCGCCGGCGCACTCGCGCAGACCATCGTCAACGCCGGCTCGGTCTACGGCACCGGCCACCTCTACGACGGCATCAAGATCAACCTCGAGTTCGTCTCGGCCAACCCCACCGGCCCCATCCACATGGGTGGCGTGCGCTGGGCAGCCGTCGGCGACAGCCTCGCCCGCGTGCTGATCGCCGAGGGCGCGGATGTGACGCGCGAGTATTACTTCAACGACCACGGCTCGCAGATCGACAGGTTCGCCCGCAGCGTGCTGGCCGCCTACCTGGGTGAGCCCACCCCCGAAGACGGCTACGGCGGAGCGTATATCGGTGACATCGCCGACAAGGTCGTCGAGATCTACGAGGGTGACATCGCCGTCCTGCCCCGCGACGAACAGCAGGAAATCTTCCGCTCCATCGGCGTGGACCTCATGTTCACCGAGATCAAGGAGAAGCTGCACGGCTTCGGGGTCGATTTCGACGTGTTCTTCCACGAAGACTCCCTGCACGAATCCGGCGCCGTCAACCGCGCCATCGAGCGCCTGCGCGAACTCGGCCACATCTTCGAGGAAGATGGCGCCATCTGGCTGCGCACCACCACCTTCGGCGACGACCGCGACCGAGTCATCATCCGCTCGAACGGCGAACCGGCGTACATCTCCGGCGACCTGGGCTATTACCTCGACAAGCGCGAGCGCGGCTTCGACCAGAACCTGATCATGCTCGGCGCCGACCACCACGGCTACATCGGCCGCATGATGGCCATGGTCGAGGCGTTCGGTGACGTGCCCGGCGTGAACCTGCAGATCCTCATCGGCCAGATGGTCAACCTGCTCAAGGGCGGCGAGCCCGTGCGGATGTCCAAGCGCAACGGCACCATCGTCACCCTCGACGACCTCGTCGACGCGGTTGGCGTGGACGCCGGCCGCTACTCGCTGGTGCGTTCCTCGAGCGACTCCCAGCTGGACATCGACCTGGACCTGCTCGGCAAGCGCACCAACGAGAACCCGGTCTTCTACGTGCAGTACGCGCACGCCCGCACGTGCTCCGTCGGCCGCAATGCCGCGGATTCCGGCGTGGACCGCAGTGCGTTCGCCCCCGAACTGCTCACCCACGACAGCGAGTCCGCGCTTCTCGGTGTGCTGCAGGAGTACCCGCGCGTGGTGGCCCAGGCCGCCGAACTACGCGAGCCCCACCGCGTGGCCCGCTACATCGAAGAGGTCGCCGGCTACTACCACCGCTGGTACGACAACTGCCGGGTCATCCCGCTCGGCGACGAGCCGGTCACCGACCTGCACCGCACCCGGCTGTGGCTGAACGACGCCACCGGCCAGGTCATCCGCAACGGCCTGGGTCTGCTCGGCGTCTCCGCGCCGGAGCGCATGTAGGCCGGAGCGCTCCTTCGTGACGAGCTCGACACTGCCCAAACGCCGCCGGCCCGCTCGCCGGCTGCTGGTGACGCTGGTGGTGTTGCTCGCGCTGGTGGGCATCTTCTTCGCCGCCGACGCTGGCCTCCGCGGCTACGCGCAAGACCGCATCGCAAGCGAGATCGATGCCGGCCTGCCCGCCGGTGTCACCGGCGACGTCGAGGCGGCGATCGGCGGCACCTCGGTGATCGCGCAGTACCTCACCGGCAGTTTCGAACGTGTGGAGCTCACCGCGCCGACCCTTTCCGTCAACGGCGTGCCGGCATCCGTATCGATCGTCGCCACCGGCGTGCCCACCGACACTACCCAGCCCATCGACCATGTCAACGGCACCATCGACCTCGACCAGGCCGCCCTCAACACCTTGCTGCAGTCCGCACTGGCCGAAGCGGATGCCGCCCCTGCCGCGCGCAACGCGGAACTCGAGCTCGGCACCGACCAGGTCACCTACACCGGCGAGCTGAGCGTGTTCGGCCTGGCCGTCGGCTACCAGGCCACCGCGACCCCCAGCGTCACCGACGACTCACTCGTGCTCACCCCGACCGACGCGCGGGTGACCTCCGGTGCCGGTGGCCTGGACGTGAGCGGACTGCTGGACCTGGTGCTCGGCAACGAGCCGATCAGCGTGTGCCTGGCCGGTTACCTGCCGCAGGGCGTCACACTCAGCGACGTGCAGACCACAGCGGAGCGCGCACGCATTACGCTGGAGTCGAGCACATTGACGCTCACCGAACAGTCGCTCACCACCCTGGGCAGCTGTTCCACCGCTTGATTCGGCGCGCGCAACTCGCAGTCGCTAGAATTCCGGTAGATTCCCGCGCCTCTTTCGGCGCGTCTCTTCGCTGGCTTCAGGGACCAATCCGGGTTCGCTCGCCACTTCGTGAGACACCCACTTGACTCCTGTGAGGTTTTCACCCGTGGCCCATAATCCACTCGCCCCCGAGTGGCTCAGCTCTCCAGCTGATGCCAACACGCTCGCCGACGGCCTCTGGCCCTACTCCGCGCACCGCTCCGCCGCCGGTGCGATCACGATCGGCGGCGTCAGCGCCCCCGAGCTGGCGGCCGAATTCGGCACCCCGCTGTACGTGATCGACGAGACGGATGCCCGCACCCGCGCCGCGGAGCTGCGCGCCGCGTTCGACACCGAGTTCGCCCGCATCGGCACCACCGTCAAGGTGTACTACGCCGCCAAGGCGTTTCTGTCTACCGAGGTCGCCCGCTGGATGGTGGACGCCGGCCTGAACATCGACGTCTGCAGCGGCGGCGAACTCGCCGTTGCCCTGGCCGCCGGTGTTGAACCCGGCCGGCTCGGCTTCCACGGCAACAACAAGTCGCACGCCGAGATCGACGACGCCACCCGCCTGGGTGTGGGCACGATCATCATCGACAGCCCGGTCGAGATAAACAGGGTCGCCGCGGCGGCCGCCCGGCACGGGGTCGTGCAGAACGTGCGCCTCCGCGTGAACAGCGGCGTGCACGCGCACACCCACGAATTCCTGGCCACCTCGCACGAAGACCAGAAGTTCGGTGTGGTCTTCGAGGACGCCCCGGCCCTGGTCGCGGCGATCCGCGCCGAACCGAGCCTGAACTTCCTCGGCCTGCACTGCCACATCGGCTCACAGATCTTCGGCGTCGACGGCTTCGCCGAGTCGGCGTCGCGCCTGCTCAGCCTGCACGCCGAGCTGCTGACCGACGGCCCGGTACCCGAGCTCAACCTCGGCGGCGGCTTCGGCATCGCCTACACGAGCACCGACGATCCCAGCCCGATCGCCGACCTGGCCGCCGGCCTGGCCGACATCGTCGCCGCCGAATGCGCGCGCCGCGGCATCGCGGTGCCGGTGATCGCCATCGAACCGGGCCGGGTCGTCATCGGACCGGCCGGCGTCACCCTCTACGAGGTGGGTACCACCAAGCCCGTGCGCATCGGCGAGAACACCCGGCTCTACGTGAGCATCGACGGCGGCATGAGCGACAACGCCCGCCCCGCGCTCTACGGCGCCGAGTTCTCGGTGCGGCTCGCCGACCGGGTGTCGGATGCCGAGCCCGCGCTGGTACGCATCGCCGGCAAGCACTGCGAAAGCGGCGACATCGTCGTGGACGCCGACTACCTGCCCGGGGATGTGGCGCCGGGAGATCTGGTGATGGTGCCCGCGACCGGAGCGTACTGCTGGTCGTTGGCGAGCAACTACAACTATCTGGGACGGCCGGCCGTTTTGGCCGTCGTAGACGGAAAGGCCAGGGTCATCGTGCGCGGGGAGACGATTGACGACTTACTGGCGCGGGACGCAGGTCTAGCGAGGTCGACTCACAAGGTCACGACAAGCTCGACCAACGGAACTGGGGCGACAAGCTCGACCAATCAAATGAAGGAAACTACCCGATGATCGAATACCGCAATCTGCGTGTCGCCCTGCTCGGCGGTGGTTCGGTCGGTGCCCAGGTGGCCCGCCTGCTGCTCGAGCACCGCGACGAGCTCGCCAACCGGGTGGGCGCGAGCCTCGAACTCGTCGGCATCCTGGTGCGCGATCTCGACGCCCCACGCACCGTCGACCTGCCCCGTGAGCTGTTCACCACCGACGCGGACTCGCTGATCCTCGGCGCCGACATCGTCATCGAGCTGATGGGCGGCATCGAGCCCGCCCGCAGCTACATCCTCACGGCGATCAACTCCGGCGCCGACGTCGTCACCGCCAATAAGGCGTTGCTCGCCCAGCACGGTGCCGAACTGTTCGAAGCCGCCGACCAGGTGGGCGCCCAGCTCAACTATGAAGCCGCCGTCGCCGGCGCCATCCCTATCGTGCGGCCGCTGCGGGACAGCCTCGCCGGTGACACCGTCAACCGGATTCTCGGCATCGTGAATGGCACTACCAACTTCATCCTCGACCGGATGGATGTGGCCGGCGACAGCCTCGAAGAAGCCCTGGCCACCGCGACCGAACTCGGCTACGCCGAAGCCGACCCCACCGCCGACATCGAAGGTTACGACGCCGCGCAGAAGGCAGCCCTACTGGCCAGCCTGGCGTTCCACACCAACGTGCCCCTCGAGAAGGTCTACCGGGAGGGCATCACCCAGGTCACCCCGCAGCAGATGGAGTCGGCACGGAAGGCCGGCTACGTCGTGAAGCTGCTCGCGATCTGCGAACGCCTCACCGACCCGGAGACCGGCGAACAGGGTGTCTCTGCCCGCGTCTACCCGGCCATGGTGCACCGCGGCCACCCGCTCGCTTCCGTGCACGGCGCGAACAACGCCGTCTTCGTCGAGGCCGAGGCCGCCGGCCCGCTGATGTTCTACGGCGCCGGGGCCGGGGGAGTGCAGACCGCATCCGCCGTGCTCGGCGACCTCGTCTCCGTCGCCCGCCGCCACGTGATGGGCGGCCCTGGCTACGCGGCCTCCAGCCACGCCGACCTGCCGGTGCTCGACATCGGCAAGGTCACCACCCGATACGCCGTCACCCTCGAGGTGACGGATGAGCCCGGCGTGCTCGCCACGATCGCCGGAGTGTTCAGCAAAAACCACGTCTCGCTCGCGCAAGTCGAACAGTCGATGACGCTCGAGCAGCCCGGAACCGCCAGTCACGAGCCCGTGTCGGGCACAGCTACCCTAGTCATTGGAACGCACGAGGCCACGGAGGCTGCGCTTGCCGCGACCGTGAACGACCTTGCCGCGAACAGTGTCGTCACCAATGTCGCATCCGTTTTGAGAGTTGAAGGAGTCTGATGTCCAGCGAACGAGAGACCGGTCAGCACCAAATGGTCAAGACCCCGTCCCGTCAGTGGCGCGGTGTGCTGCGCGAGTATGCCGACAGGTTGAACGTCAGCGACGCCACCCCGATCATCACGCTCGGCGAAGGCGGCACCCCGCTGATCCCCGCCGCCGCGCTCTCCGCGCGCACCGGCGCCAAGGTCTGGGTCAAGTACGAGGGCATGAACCCCACAGGGTCGTTCAAGGACCGTGGCATGACGATGGCCATCTCCAAGGCCGTCGAAGACGGTGCCAAGGCCGTCATCTGCGCCTCCACCGGCAACACCTCAGCGTCGGCCGCCGCCTACGCCACCCACGCCGGCATCAAGGCCGTCGTGCTGGTGCCGGAGGGCAAGATCGCCATGGGCAAGCTCAGCCAGGCCATCGCGCACAACGCACAGCTGCTGCAGGTGCAGGGCAACTTCGACGACTGCCTCGACATCGCCCGCGACCTCGCCAAGAACTACCCCGTGCACCTGGTCAACTCGGTCAACCCCGACCGCATCGAGGGCCAGAAGACCGCCGCGTTCGAGGTCGTCGAGGTGCTCGAAGACGCCCCGGACATCCACATCGTCCCGGTCGGCAACGCCGGCAACTACACCGCCTACTTCCGCGGCTACAGCGAAGAACTCGCTCGCGGCGCCACCACCAAACTGCCCCGGATGTTCGGGTTCCAGGCTGCGGGCAGCGCCCCGATCGTGCTGGGTCACCGCGTGGAGCACCCGGAGACCATCGCCAGCGCCATCCGCATCGGCAACCCGGCGTCGTGGGACCTCGCCCTGAACGCCCGCGAGGTCAGCGACGGCTACTTCGGCGCGATCAGCGACGAGAAGATCCTCGAGGCGTACCGCATCCTCTCCGCCGAGGTGGGCATCTTCGTGGAGCCGGCCTCCGCGATCAGCGTCGCCGGCCTGCTCGAACGTGCCGACGCCGGCCAGATCCCCCAGGGCGCCACCGTGGTGCTCACCGTCACCGGCCACGGCCTGAAGGACCCGCAGTGGGCACTTCGCACCGCGGACGGCAGCGACGTGAAGCCCACGATCGTTCCCGTCGACACCGTCGCCATCGCCGAGCTGCTGGGTCTGGGCCAGAAATGACCACGGCGCTCCCCGTCGTGGGACGCAATGCGCTGGCGGGCCGTTCGGTCGTCGTGAAGGTTCCGGCCACCACCGCGAACCTCGGCCCAGGCTTCGACACCCTCGGCCTGGCCCTGGCGCACTACGACCACCTGCAGGTCGAGGTGACCGACGAGTCCGGCGTGTTCGTCGAGGTGCACGGCGTCGGCGCCGGGGAGGTGCCCACCGACGAGACCAACCTCGTGGTGCGCGCCATCGCGCACACCTTCGCCGCCTACGGGATCCCGTTGCCGGGGCTCAAGTTGGTCGCCGAGAACGTGATCCCGCACGGGCGTGGCATGGGGTCATCCGGTGCCGCCATCGTTTCGGGCATCATGGCCGCCAAAGGCCTGCTCGAGGGCATCGTGGAGATCGACTCCGACGCGCTGCTCGTGCTGGCCACCGAGATGGAGGGGCACCCGGACAACGTGGCGCCCGCCCTGTTCGGCGGCCTGACCATCGCCTGGATGACGCCGGAGGGCCCCAAGCACAAGAAACTGATGGTGCACCGCGGCGTCTCGCCGATGGTCTTCGTGCCCGTGCACGCCATGTCCACCGCTCTGGCCCGCAGCCTGCAGCCGGAGTCGGTGCCGCACGAGGACGCCGTCTTCAACCTGTCGCGCTCGGCGCTGCTCATCGCCGCGCTCATTCAGAGCCCGGAGCTGCTGCTCGCCGCAACCGAGGACAAGCTGCACCAGAGCTACCGGGCCGCGGCGATGCCGGAGACCAACCGTCTGATCACCCTGTTGCGCGAGCACGGTTTCGCGGCCGTCGTCTCCGGCGCCGGCCCGTCGATCCTGGTCCTGGCCAGCGACCCCGGCCAGCGCCTGGTGGCCGCCGACCTGGTGGCCCGGACGAGCGAGACGCCCTGGGAGACGTTGATGCTGGCCGTCGACTTCAAGGGTGCCACGGTCATCCGCACCGACGCCTAGCTTCGGCCGAGACCAGAGCCCTTTCCCGCCTGACGGGAAGGGGCTCTTCTCGCGTGTCGACGCACGCGCGCTGCCGACCGAACCTGCTAGAGTGGTTGCGCACCCGATAGAAACCGCCACCGCGGATCTGTTCTCTGGTGTATTCCCTGTAACTCACTGCTATCGCGTTTTTGTGCGTGGCTGTGTGTGTTCACTCCAGTCCGCCACTGTGTGGGACTGGATCACCCGCAGCCCACCGGCGCTGCAACATCTTCTCTGGCCAATTCGTAAGAGCCAGGGGGAAGGATAAAACTTCGTGACCAACGTCAACCTCCACGCCAACGGCGTGGACATCTCACGCCTGACCACCCTTCGCGTCGCCGAGCTTCAGGCTCTGGCGGGCGAACTGGGTATCCAGGGCGCATCCAAACTTCGTAAAGGAGAGCTCGTGGACGCAATCACCGCGAACCAGTCCCACACGACCGAGTCGGCTGCAGCTACCGACGCCGCCGTCATCGACACCGCCGTCACTGACGTACCCGCGCAGGCTGCCCCGGTAGAGGCCGCCGCTGTCGTCACCGACGCCCCAGCCGAGACCGCGCCCAAGAAGCGGGTCTCCCGCCGGGTGAGCACCGCCACGTCGGCTCCCGCCGTCGCCCACGTCAACGCCGACGGAGATCTGGGCCTCGGCCTGATCGTCCCGGAGACCGCGAAGACCCGCAAGACCACGGCCCCCACCACCTACGCCGGTGCCACCGACAACATCGTCGCCGACGCACCCGTCGTGGAGAAGCCGGTCCGCCAGGCCCGCAAGCGCGCCAGCACCGCCACCATCACCGAGGCCGCCATCGCCGAGGCCGTCGCAACCGCGAACGCCGTCGAGGCCGCTGCTCCGGTCGCCGAGACCACCGCAGCCGTCGCCGCCCCGGCCGCAGAGCCCGCCACCGAGACGCAGGCCGGTTCCGGCCGCAACCGTCGCGGCAACGGTCGCAACGAGAACCGCAACGAATCGCGGAACGAAAACCGCAACGAATCGCGCAACGGCGGACGCAACGGCGGCAACAACCGCAACAACAACAACAGCGCCGCCACCGCCCGCAACGCCTTCGATGCGCGCAGCATGATCGACGCCCAGAACGCCGAAGACGGCTACGAGGCTCCTGAAGAACTCGAAGCCGCACCGGCCGCGACCGACTCGGCCGACTCCGCCGAGAGCACCGAGTCGCGCATCCAGCGTCCGGAGGGCGTCGTGCGTGCCGAACGCTCCGAGCGTGGCGGACGCCAGCGCAACCAGCGCGGTGCACGCGCCGAGCAGCCTGAGCAGGCCGAACCGACCGAGCAGGTTGAACCGGCTGAGCAGGTCGAACCGGCCGAGCAGTCCGACAGCAGCTCCACCGAGCAGTCCGACGAGCAGGCCGAGCAGCCCCGCCAGGGACGCAGCCGCAACCGCAGCCGCGGCGGCGACCGCAACCAGCAGGGCGACCGCAACCAGGGCGACCGTGGCCAGGCTGACCGTGCCCAGGGTGACCGTGCCCCGCAGACGTCGGATGACCGTGGTGCCGAGCGTGGCGACGACCGCCAGCAGAACCAGCGCCAGGCCGGCAACCGCGGCCAGGACCGCCAGCAGCAGGATCGCCAGCAGCAGGACCGCCAGGGCGACCGCCAGCAGAGCGATCGCGCCCAGCAGGAACGCCAGGGCCAGGACCGCAACCAGGGCCTGGACCGCAACTCCGGCCCGGAGGACGAGCTGAACGGTCGCAACAACCGCAGCCGTTTCCGTGACCGCAAGCGTCGCGGCGCCACCGCCAACGACGACTTCGAGCCCGAGCTGACCGACGATGACGTGCTCATCCCGGTCGCCGGCATCCTCGACGTGCTCGACAACTACGCCTTCGTGCGCACCTCCGGCTACCTGCCGGGTGCCAGCGACGTCTACGTCTCGCTCGGCCAGGTCAAGAAGTACAACCTGCGCAAGGGTGACGCCGTCGTCGGCTCGATCCGTCAGCCGCACGAGGGTGACCAGAACGGTCGCCAGAAGTACAACGCGATCGTCAAGGTCGACTCCATCAACGGCTTGACCGTCGAGGAAGCCGCCAGCCGCGTCGAGTTCCAGAAGCTAACCCCGCTCTACCCGCAGGAGCGACTGCGCCTCGAGACCGAGCCGGGCAAGCTGACCCAGCGAATCATCGACCTCGTCGCCCCGATCGGTAAGGGCCAGCGCGGCCTGATCGTCGCGCCGCCCAAGGCCGGCAAGACCATCGTCATGCAGCAGATCGCCAACGCCATCGCCACGAACAACCCCGAGGTCCACCTCATGGTCGTCCTGGTCGACGAGCGCCCCGAAGAGGTCACCGACATGCAGCGCACGGTGAAGGGTGAGGTCATCGCCTCCACCTTCGACCGTCCCGCCGAGGACCACACCACGGTCGCCGAACTGGCCATCGAGCGCGCCAAGCGTCTCGTCGAGCTGGGTCACGACGTTGTCGTGCTGCTCGACTCGATCACCCGTCTGGGCCGTGCCTACAACCTGACGGCCCCGCCGAGCGGCCGGATCCTCTCCGGCGGTGTCGACGCATCCGCGCTGTACCCGCCCAAGCGTTTCTTCGGCGCTGCCCGCAACATCGAGAACGGTGGCTCGCTCACCATCCTCGCCTCCGCACTGGTGGAGACCGGGTCCAAGATGGACGAGGTCATCTTCGAGGAGTTCAAGGGCACCGGCAACATGGAGCTGCGCCTGTCGCGCCACCTGGCCGACAAGCGGATCTTCCCGGCCGTCGACGTCAACGCATCCGGCACCCGCCGCGAAGAAATGCTGATGAGTGCCGATGAGGTCAAGATCACCTGGAAGCTGCGCCGTGCGCTGGCCGGACTCGAACAGCAGCAGGCTCTCGAGGTCATCCTGGGCCGGCTGAAGGAGACCTCGTCCAACGTCGAGTTCCTGATGCAGGTTCAGAAGTCGATGCCGACCCCGAACGGGTCAGACAAGGATCACTGATGTTCGAGTCTGTCCTGACTCTGCAGGCTGAGCACGACGAACTGCAGTCCCAGCTGGCGGACCCGGAATTGCACGCGAATCCGGCCCGTTCCAAAAAGGTCAACCGTCGTTACGCCGAGCTCAGCCGCATCATCGCGGCGTGGAACGAGTGGAAAGAGATTGGCGACAATCTCGAGGCCGCTCGGGAACTCGCCGACGAGGATGAATCGTTCGCCGACGAGATCCCCGGTCTCACCGACCAGCTGGAGGAGGCAGCCGAGAAGCTGCGTCGCCTGCTGATCCCGCGTGACCCGCTGGACGCCCGCGACGTGATCATGGAGATCAAGATGGGGGAGGGCGGTGCGGAATCCGCGCTGTTCGCCGCCGATCTCCTACGCATGTACCTGCACTACGCGGAGTCCAAGCGTTGGAAAACCGAGATCATCGAGCAGACCACCAGCGACCTCGGCGGAATCAAGGACATCCAGTTGGCCATCAAGGGCAATTCGGCTGACCCCGCCGAGGGTGTCTGGGCGCACCTCAAGTACGAGGGTGGCGTGCACCGCGTTCAGAGGGTGCCGGCCACCGAGTCGCAGGGACGCATCCACACCTCGGCGGCGGGCGTTCTCGTCTTCCCCGAGGTCGATGAGCCCGAAGAGGTCGAGCTGCACCCCAACGACCTCAAGATCGACGTCTATCGTTCCAGCGGCCCCGGCGGCCAGTCGGTGAACACCACCGACTCCGCCGTACGGATCACCCACCTTCCCACCGGGATCGTGGTGGCCATGCAGAACGAGAAGAGCCAGCTGCAGAACAAGGAAGCGGGTATGCGGGTCCTCCGCGCCCGCGTCCTCGCCCGGCAGCAGGAAGAGATCGACGAGGCCGCCTCGCTGGTGCGCAAGGGCCAGATCCGCACCATGGACCGGTCAGAGCGCATCCGAACGTACAACTTCCCGGAGAACCGCATCGCGGATCACCGCACCGGGTACAAGGCATACAACCTGGACACCGTGATGAACGGCGCCCTGGATGCCGTTATCGACTCGTGCATCACCGCCGACGAGGCCACGCGCCTCGCCGAGATCGGCGATCACGACTAACACCTGCTGCACCAGAAAGGGCGCCCCTGCTTCGGCCGGGGCGCCCTTTTTTGGTGGCCCGCCGCCCTAAGAAAGCGGTGCGGTCGGGGAGCGCTAGGATCTCAATCATGCCTGGGCCGACCTTTGTCACTGCCGACCCGGGTTCAGCCGCTGCCGCCGCCATGTTGTGGGCCTACTATGAGGACATCGTCGGCCGATATTGGGGGCGGCTCGCGCTGCCCGCTGAGGTCGAGTCCGCGATGGCGGATGAGCCGAGCCACGACCTGCAGGGCGGCACCGGTCTGCTCGTGCTCGGGATGCTGGACCGCGTCCCGGTCGCGTGCGGCGGTGTGCGGTTCGTCGGCGCCGGCATCGGCGAGCTGACTCGCGTCTACGTGGCCGCACAGGCGCGGGGGACCGGCACCGGGGCCGCGCTCCTCGATCATCTGAGCGAGCTGGCGGTGGATGCCGGCCTCACCCAACTTCGGCTCACGGTGCGCACAGACCTCATCGAGGCCCGGCGCCTGTATGCCAGAGCCGGCTACGCGGAGGTCGCTCCGTTCAACACCGAACCCTACGCCGAGCACTGGTTCGCGAAGGACCTGCGCTGACCGCTGCCTACTTGAGCAGGTCGGAGTGGTGGATGGCCGCCACGTCCGGGTGGGCGCGCATCCGGCTTTTCAGCGAGTTCTCGCCGTAGGTGGTGAAGATCGGGTTCTCCGGGTCCACGGTGATGCCGGGGGCGTGCAGTTCCTCCGGCAGGGTGAGCACCGGGATGGTGGCATCCAGCGCCGGGCTGTAGAAGAACGGGATCGAGATGCGGTCGTCGCCGATCAGCGGCGAGATCACCCTGTGCACCGTCGCCTTGAGGTAACCGTCGGTTGCGACCTCGAGCAGTTCGCCGATGTTCACCACGAAGGCGCCGTCGAGCGGGGGAGCGTCGATCCACTCGCCGTCTTTCTCCACCTGCAGCCCGCCCTTGCCCGGCTCGACGAACAGCAGCGTCAGCACGCCGGAGTCCTTGTGGGCGCCTACGCCCTGCCGCGGGGTGGGGTCTGACTTGCCGGGGTAACGCACGATCTTGATCAGCGTGGACGGCTTCACCGCGAACGCCTCGTCGAAGACGTGCTCGTCGGCTCCGAGGGAGAGGGCCCAGGCCTGCATCAGGCGCAGCGCCACGGCGTTGAGCTCCTCACGCCAGGAGGTCATGACCTCTTCCAGCGCGGGCAGGTTCACCGGCCACTGGTTGGGGCCCTCCAGGCGGAGATAGTCGGCGCTGTCCGGGGTGAGCTCCAGGGCGGGGCGCTCCGGTCCGATGTCGATCTGCTCGCGCCAGTCCACCTTGCCCTGGGTGAGTTCGCCGCCCACCCGGGTGTAGCCGCGGAAGTGGGGGCTCTGCAGGTTCTCAATGGCCATCTTGTCGTCCTCGGGCAGGTTGAAGAAAGCCCGTGAGGTGGTCATCACCCGTTCGATGAGATCGGCCGGCACACCATGCCCGGTGAGGTAGAAAAACCCGTACTCGTGGGTGACTTCGCGCAACTGGGCGCGGAAGGCCTCGGCTTCCTCCGCTCCGGCGTCGAGGCGGGACAAGTCAAGGATCGGGAGCGTCGGTGCGGCGGCTGAGGTTGTCATGACAACTATTCTGCCAACAACCAAACGAATTCAGGCCGGTGTTACACCGGATTGCCGAGGTCGAAGAATCTGCGGGTGAACGTCCGCGGTGACGCCCGTGTTCGCAGAAAACCTCGGCGAGCCGGGTTCAGTTGCCGGATTTGAGCAGGCCCCGCGCTGCCTTGATTTCCTCGGCGGAGCCGTGCTGCGCGCGCGCGGGGATTCCGAGCAGGATCGACCGGGCCGGGGCGTCCTTGGTGACGACGGCGTTGGCACCCACGGTGCTCCATTCGCCCAGCGTGATGGGGCCGAGGATCTTGGCGCCTGCGCCCACGGTGACCCCGTCGTGCAGATGGGGGTGCCGCCGGGCACCGACAACAACCCCGTGCCGGCTCTTCCCGCCCAGGGTGACCCCGTGGTACAGCATCACGTCGTCCCCGACCACGGCGGTCTCACCGATCACGACGCCCATGCCGTGGTCGATGAACAGTCGCCGGCCGATGGTCGCCCCGGGGTGGATCTCCACGCCGGTGAGGAACCTGGTGAACTGCGACAACAGCCGGGCCGGCAGGCGCAGGCCTGCCAGCCACAGCCGATGTGTGATCCGGTAGGCCCACACGGCGTGCACGCCGCTGTACGCGAGCACGACCTCCGCCTTGCTGTGCGCGGCAGGGTCGTGCCTCTGCGCCATCGCGATATCCTCGCGAACGCGTGCGAACACTCCCATGCCGGGCACCTGTCTGTAGTCGATCGAGCAGCGGATGGTGCCTAGTCGACGAGGTCTTCGTACAGGACTGTGCTGATGTACCGCTCGCCGAAACCGGGCACGATCACGACGATGGTCTTGCCGGCGTTCTCGGGCAGCTTGGCCTGCTCCAGAGCGGCCCACACTGCGGCGCCTCCCGAGATTCCGGCGAGGATGCCCTCTTCGGTGGCCAGGGCGCGGGCCGTGGCGACGGAGTCGGCGAGGGTCACATCGGTGACCTCGTCGTAGACGTGGGTGTCGAGGACGCTCGGCACGAAGTTGGCGCCGATGCCCTGGATCTTGTGCGGGCCGGGGGCGCCGCCGGTGAGGATAGGGGAGTCCTTGGGCTCTACACCGATCACGCGGACGGACGGCTTCCGCTCCTTGAGCAGCTGGCCGGCGCCGGTAATGGTGCCGCCGGTTCCGATTCCCGCCACGAGCAGGTCCACGGCGCCGTCGGTGTCGTCCCAGATCTCCACCCCGGTGGTGGCCTTGTGGATGGCCGGGTTCGCCGGGTTGTCGAACTGACGGGCCCAAATGGCGCCGGGGGTGGCCGCGACGATTTCCTTGGCCTTCTCCACCGCGCCGCGCATGCCCTCTGAGCCGGGCGTGAGCACAAGCTCGGCGCCGTAGGCGCGCAGCAGGATCTTGCGCTCCTTGCTCATGGTCTCCGGCATCGCCAGGATGACCGAATAGCCGCGGGCGGCGCCGACCATGGCCAGGGCGATGCCGGTGTTGCCGCTGGTGCCCTCCACGATGGTGCCGCCGGGCTTGAGCTCACCGGAGGCTTCGGCGGCGTCGACGATGGCGATGCCGATGCGGTCCTTGACGCTGCTGGACGGGTTGTAGAACTCGAGCTTCGCGAGCACCGTCGCGGTGGAGGTGCCGGGCAGGCGGTTGAGCTTCACCAGCGGGGTGCCGCCGACAGTTTCGGTAATGTCTGAGTAAATCCGTGCGGACATCGGTAGACCTTTCCTGGGGCTCTCCTGGAGCCGACTGGTGCGGATGCTCCGCAGGTGGGTGGTGCCGTAACGAAAGCCGTGCTCTGGCGCGCCTCGTTCAGCCTAGAGCCCCGACGATACCCAGTGGGTGCCCCGGAGTTGCGTAAGATTCCAGTTTGTGACGCCTTCCCCTAGTAACTCCGGCTCCCTGTCCGATATTCCAACGACGATCGAGCGGATGCGGGCCTTCGCCACCTCGGCCCTGACCGGAGCGGGAATCGAAGGCGCCGAGATTGACGCCGACCTATTGATCGGTCACGTCCTCGGTCAGAGCCGCGGGCAGGTTCAGGCCGGCGCCATTATGGGCACCGTCCTCAGCGACACCGATGCGGCAGCCATCGTCGCCCTCGTTCAGCGGCGTGAGAAGCGCGAACCCCTGCAGCACATCACCGGTCGGGCGCCGTTCCGCGGTCTCGAACTCAACGTGGGACCAGGGGTCTTCGTGCCGCGCCCCGAAACAGAGGGGGTCGCCCAGCTGGCCATCGACGCCCTGCGTTCGATGGCCGACCCCGAGCCGATCGGGGTGGACCTGGGCACCGGCAGCGGCGCCATCGCCCTGGCCCTGGCCACCGAGGTGCCGCACGCCCGCGTCTATGCCTGCGAGAACTCGGCCGACGCGTTTCCGTGGACCAGCCGCAACTTCACCGAGGTGGCCGCCGAGAACGCCACCCTGGTCTTCGCCGACCTCGCGGGCGCCTTCACCGAGTTGAACGGCACCGTCTCCGTGGTGGTGTCCAACCCGCCCTACATCCCGGCCGACGCCATCCCCCGCGACCCCGAGGTGCGGCTGTTCGACCCGGCCCACGCCCTCTTCGGCGGGCCGGACGGCCTCGACATCGTGCGCCTGGTGTCCCAGACGGGCCTGCGCCTGCTGCGCGCCGGGGGAGTGCTCGTGATCGAGCACGGCGAACTGCAGGGCGCCGAGATCCGTGCCCTCCTCGACGCCGACGGCTGGCGGGCCACCGCTACCCACCGCGACCTCACCACCCGAGACCGCAGCACCACGGCCCTGCGCCCGTGAGCGTGCACACGACGGGCGAACTCGCGCTCCTCGGTAAGGAGCAACTCGCGGGCTGGCTACTCTCGAGCACCGCCGACTACGTCAACGACCTGGAGGCAGGCGGGCTCAGCCGGGCTGCGGCCGAGAACAAGGCCAACGAATCCTCCCGGCGCGAATTCCCGGGTGGAGTGCCCGCCGCCGGTCAGCACGTCTACGCCATCACGGTGGCGGGCGAGCAGGTTGGCGTGATCTGGCTTTCTGCAGGGCCGGCGGATGACCCCACCAACTGGTGGATCCTGGACGTCGTGGTCTTCGAGCAGTTTCGGGGCCGTGGACACGGCCGCCTGGCGATGCAGCTGGCCGAGACCGAAGCCGCCAGGCACGGTGCGGCCAAGCTCACCCTGAACGTCTTCGCGCGCAATGCCACGGCCCGGGCCCTCTACGCATCCCTGGCGTACGCGCCCACGAAGATCGTGATGGAAAAACACCTCACCGACCCCGCGACCTGAGAGCAAAGCACCCAAAACCCGCCGAAACCGGGCCTTGACTCACAGTTCGCGGCGCCTAGAGCCCGCCCCGGCTCCGTCGACGGGCCCTCACAGGCTGGCTGCACTAGAATCGTGCCCGATGACACGTATCTATGACTGCTCGGTCGATGAGGAACGCTCGACGGGCATGAGACTGGCACGCTCGGCGATCGGCCGCGGTGCGCTCGTCGTCATCCCCACCGACACCGTCTACGGCCTCGCCGCGGACGCATTCAACCCCGAGGCCGTGCAAAAACTGCTCGACGCCAAGGGCCGGGGCCGCCAGTCGCCCCCGCCGGTGCTCATCCCGGGCATCCCCACCCTCGACGCCCTCGCCCAGGACGTGCCAGAGCCCGTGCGCGCCCTGGTCGCCGAGTTCTGGCCCGGCGGTCTCACCGTGGTGCTCACCGCGCAGTCCTCCCTGGTCTGGGACCTGGGCGAGACCCAAGGCACCGTCGCCCTGCGGATGCCCCGCAACCAGGTGGCCCTGGACCTGCTGGCCGAGACTGGCCCACTCGCCGTCTCGAGCGCCAACACCAGCGGCCTGCCCTCGGCCATCGACGTCATCGGCGCAGAAGAGATGCTCGGCATCAGTGTCGCCGTCTACCTCGACGGGGGAGTCGCGGGACTGGACTACGAGCCGATCGGCGACCGCGCCGGCGACACCTCCTCCACAATCGTGGATGCCACCGGCTTCGCCACCAACGGCGGCAAGTTGGTCATCGTGCGGAACGGTGTGATCTCCCGGGCCGCGATCGAGGCCGTCATCGGCGACGCTCTCGCCCCAGTGGACGTGTAATGACCCTTTTCTTCCTGTTGGCTGTGGTGTCGGCGGTCGTGACTTTCGTCATGTCGATCGTGGTGCTCAAGCTCACCCACAAGTACCGGCTGTACCCCAAGATCCGTGAACGTGATGTGCACACCCGGCCCACCCCGCGGCTGGGCGGCATCGCCATGTTCCTGGGCATCCTGGTCGCCTTCGGGGTGTCCTACCTGGTGGCTTCCCAGTTCGCGCCGCTTCGGTTGATCTTCGCCGACCCGCACCAGATCATGGCCATCCTCGGCGCGGCCCTGCTCATCGTGCTGCTCGGTGTCGCGGACGACATCTGGGATCTCGACTGGATGACCAAGCTGCTTGGCCAGTTCATCGCCGCCGGCCTGGTGGCCTGGCAGGGCGTGCAGGTCTTCTCCCTGCCGATCGGCGGACTCACCGTCGGATCGTCCTGGATGTCGATCGTGATCACGGTCATGGCCATCGTCATCGTGATGAACATGATCAACTTCATCGACGGGCTCGACGGGCTGGTCGCCGGGGTCGCGCTCATCGCCAACGGTGTGTTCTTCATCTACAGCTACCTGCTGGTGCGCGACACCTCGCCCACCAACTACTTCAACCTCGCTTCCCTGATCGCCGCGATCCTGGTCGGCGCCTGCGTGGGGTTCCTGCCGGTGAACTGGCGCCCCGCCAAGATGTTCATGGGCGACGCCGGCGCCCTCCTCGTCGGGCTGCTGATGGCCACCTCGGCCATCGCGATCACCGGCCAGGTCGACCCAACGGCCGTCAACCGGTCCCAGCTGTTCCCGGCCTTCATCCCGCTGATCCTGCCGGTGGCGATCCTCATCATCCCGCTGCTCGACTTCGGCCTGGCGGTGTTCAGGCGGGTTCGCGCCGGAAAGTCGCCGTTCAGTGCCGACCGCAAGCACCTGCACCACCGGCTCCTGGACATGGGGCACTCGCACTTGCACGCCGTGCTGATCTTCTACGCCTGGACCGCAGCCGCATCGGTGGGCTGCCTGCTCTACTACCTGCTCCCGGTGTTCTTCGGTCTGCCCACCTGGTGGGCCACCGTCTTCCTGGTGAGCGCCCTGGTTATCTGCACGGTTGTCACCCTCGCCCCGCTGAGCCGCCGCAAGGCCATCGAGGCCGCCAGCCAGCTCGCCCCGGCGACCGGCGCCATCGGCGTCCCCACCATTGCCCGGCTTGATCCCCTCGACGAAGCGTCTGACGCCAAGGAGCCCGTATGACCCCCGCACCCGATTCCCCCGACTCCGCAGGCGCGCCAGCCACACCGACCAGGACGACGCCGGTGGATGCCAAGAAGATCCTCACCGAGGTCCTCAAGTACACCGGACTACTGGCCATCGCGATCGCCGTGATCGGCGGCGGCCTCGGCTACCTGTTCGCCGGAACGGAGGGCCTCATCAGCGCCCTCATCGGCACCGCGCTGGCTGTTCTGTTCGCGTCCATCACCGCCGCCAGCATCATCGGGGCGATGAGGTTCGACATCGCGGCGTTCTTCGGAATCGTCATGGGTGCCTGGCTGCTGAAGATCGTCGTCTTCATCGTCATCCTGGCCCTGCTGCGCGATGCCCCCTTCGTGCAGACGATGGTGCTCTTCCTCACGGTGATCGCCGGGGCCGTCGGCACCATGCTCATCGACGTGATCGTGGTCTTCAAATCACGCCTGGGCTACGCGAGCAATGTCATGCTTCCGAGCGCACCGGATGAGACCGCGCGCTGACCGCGCACCGGTCACGTCGATTAGTCCCCAAGAGCGATTGTTGGTAAAGTGAAAACACTCTCAGGTGGCAGTGTGCGCCCCCGAGCCGTAGACCGAATTCCCCCACTGTCGCCTATGTGCGTCCGCACAGAAACAGGAGATAGCGCTGTTGTCTAACGCTGCGTACTTGCTGATTCCCATGGCATCCGAGGAGGGCGAATTCCACGCTCCGGGGATTGGCGAATTCCTGGGCCTCCCCGCGCTGTTCTTCGCAGACACGCCCTTCGAGATCAACCGCATCATCCTGGTTCGACTGCTGGCCATCGCGCTCATGCTGTTCCTGTTCTGGTTCGCACTGCGCAAGCCCACCCGGGTCCCAGGTCGCAACCAGAGCATCGCGGAGCTCGCCCTCGGCTTCGTCCAGGTGCAGATCGCAGACCAGATCCTGGGCAAGGACATGGGCCGGCGTTACCTGCCCCTCCTGGCCGGGCTGTTCTTCGGCATCCTGGCGATGAACATCACCGGTGTGGTGCCGTTCATGAACATCTCGGGAACATCGATCATCGCGATGCCGCTGCTGCTCGGCCTCGTCGCCTACGTCGTGTTCATCTACGCCGGCATCAAGGCGTTGGGCCCGGGCAAGTTCTTCAAGAACTCGCTCTTCCCCGCCGGTGTGCCGTGGCCGATCTACATCCTGCTCGCGCCGATCGAGTTCATCAACATCTTCATCGTCCGGCCGCTCTCGCTGGCCCTGCGACTCCTACTCAATATGATGGTCGGGCACCTGCTGCTCGTGCTGTGCTTCAGTGCCACGAACTTCTTCTTCTTCACTGCCGGTGGATGGGTCGGACTCTTCGGCGTTGGAACACTCGCGTTCGGGTTCATCTTCACCTTTGTTGAATTCGCCGTCTACATCCTCCAGGCGTACATCTTCACCCTTCTGACCGCCGTGTACGTGCAACAAGCCGTGGCTGAAGAGCACTGACACAACTGAACTGGCTACGTCGACCGACGTCGTTTTTCGATTGAAAGGAAACACCTAGTGGAACCCACCATCCTCGCCGAGATCACCGGCAACATCGCGACCGTCGGTTACGGCCTTGCCGCGATCGGCCCCGGTATCGGCATCGGTATCGTCGCCGGAAAGACCGTTGAAGCCATGGCTCGCCAGCCCGAGCTCGCCGGCCGTCTCCAGGTCACCATGTTCCTCGGCATCGCGTTCACCGAGCTCCTCGCGTTCATCGGTGTTGCCGTATTCTTCATCTTCGTCTAGGGATTACCACAATGCCTGAGCTTGTTCTCGCAGCGGAAGCGGAAACCAACCCGTTTCTTCCTGCCATCTACGACATCACCTGGTCGCTTGTCGTCCTCCTGGTTGTCATGGTCTTCTTTGTACGCTTCGCGATCCCGCGTTTCCGTCAGATCCTTGACGACCGTGCGGAGGCCATCGAAGGGAACATCGCCAAGGCAGACGACGCCCAGCGCAAGGCCGAAGCTGCTCTCGAGCAGTACACCGCCCAGCTGGCCGTTGCCCGCGTCGAAGCCGGCCAGATCCGCGAGCAGGCACGCGCCGACGGTCAGCGCATTCTCGCCGAGCTGCGGGAACAGGCCACGTCAGAGGCCAACCGCATCACGGCAACTGCGAAGGCACAGATTGAGGCCGAGCGTCAGTCCGCTGTCCAGTCGCTGCGCAGTGAAGTCGGATCCCTCGCCATCGACCTCGCCTCCGGCGTGATCGGGGAGAGCCTGAACGACGATGCGCGTGCAAGCGCCATGGTCGAGCGGTTCCTCGCTGACATCGAAGCCACCGAGAACACGGCCCCTTCGGCCGGAAAGAACTAAGACACATGGGAAGCGCCACCAGAGAAGCCTTGGCCACGTCGCGGGCGGCACTCGCCGCCCACGCCGAGTGGGCTGATCTGGCGACGGGTGAGAACCTGTTCGACGCCGGCCGGGTCATCGGTGAGTCGTCTCAGCTTCTCGCCGCTCTCGGCGATTCGTCTGCGGAGGAGTCACACAAGATCGCGCTCGTTCGTGCGGTCTTCGGTGCCACCGTCACGCCCGCCGCTCTCGAATTGCTGCTGAGCGTGGCTGTCGGCCGCTGGTCGAGCCACCAGGATCTGCTGGCCGCGCTCGAAGAGCTGGCGTTGCGGGTGACGGCGGATTCGGCCGAGCCGAACGTGTCGATCCGATCCGAACTGTTCCAGTTCGGTGCGGCGGTGTCCTCGGATGCCGAACTCGAGTTGGCCCTGACCAGCAAGCTGGGTAAGTCCTCAGCCAAGGTCGGACTCATCCAGGCGCTCCTCGCCGACAAGGTGTCGCCCCAGACCCTCGTCATCGTTCGCCACCTGGTGCAGCAGCCTCGCGGCCGCCGTATCGGCGAGCTTCTCACGGATGCGGCCACCATCGTCGCCGATCAGGCCGACAGCATCCTTGCGACGGTCACCGTGGCGGCAGCGCTGCAGCAGGGGCAGTTGGACCGCCTCGCCGCGACGCTCTCGGCCCGGTACGGACGCAACGTCGCCCTCAACCAGGTCATCGACGCATCCGTCATCGGTGGCCTCAAGGTACAGATCGGCGATGACGTCATTGACGGCAGCGTCTCCACCCGTCTCAAGGACTTGAGACTGCAGCTTGCTGGCTAACCTTCGGGTTGCCAGAACACACATATCTCGAGACGGTAACGTGTCGAAAAGACAAAGCCTGTACTGCTGTACAGAAAAGGGAAGATGATGGCAGAACTAACGATCAGCCCCGATGAGATCCGTGACGCTCTCCAGGACTTCGTCAAGTCCTATGAGCCGAACAAGGCCGCAACGACCGAGGTCGGCTACGTCACCACCGCGGGCGATGGCATCGCCCACGTGCAGGGTCTCCCCGGCGTGATGGCCAACGAGCTCATCAAGTTCGCGGACGGCACCCTCGGCCTTGCGCTGAACCTCGACGAAGACGAGATCGGTGTTGTCGTCCTCGGCGAGTTCGCCGGCATCGTCGAAGGCATGGAGGTGTACCGCACCGGCGAGGTCCTCTCCGTTCCCGTCGGCGACGGTTACCTCGGCCGTGTCGTCGACCCGCTCGGCGCCCCGATCGACGGTCTCGGTGAGATCGCCACGGACGGTCGCCGCGCCCTCGAGCTGCAGGCTCCCGGCGTCATGCACCGCAAGAGCGTGCACGAGCCGATGCAGACCGGCATCAAGGCCATCGACGCGATGATCCCGATCGGCCGTGGCCAGCGCCAGCTGATCATCGGTGACCGCCAGACCGGCAAGACCGCCATCGCGGTGGACACCATCATCAACCAGAAGGCCAACTGGGAGTCCGGCGACTCCAACAAGCAGGTTCGCTGCATCTACGTCGCCATCGGCCAGAAGGGCTCCACCATCGCTTCGGTGAAGGGTGCGCTCGAGGATGCCGGAGCGATGGAGTACACGACCATCGTCGCGGCTCCCGCGTCCGACCCGGCCGGCTTCAAGTACCTCGCGCCGTACACCGGCTCGGCCATCGGCCAGCACTGGATGTACGCCGGCAAGCACGTTCTCATCATCTTCGACGACCTGTCCAAGCAGGCCGAGGCCTACCGTGCGGTGTCGCTGCTGCTGCGTCGCCCGCCGGGACGCGAAGCGTACCCCGGCGACGTGTTCTACCTGCACTCCCGTCTGCTCGAGCGTTGTGCCAAGCTCTCCGACGAGCTCGGTGCCGGATCGATGACCGGCCTGCCGATCATCGAGACCAAGGCCAACGACGTTGCCGCCTACATCCCGACCAACGTGATCTCGATCACCGACGGCCAGATCTTCCTGCAGTCCGACCTCTTCAACGCCAACCAGCGCCCCGCGGTCGACGTGGGAATCTCGGTTTCGCGTGTTGGTGGCGACGCCCAGGTCAAGTCGATCAAGAAGGTCTCCGGTACCCTCAAGCTCGAACTGGCCCAGTACCGTTCTCTCGAAGCGTTCTCGATGTTCGCATCTGACCTCGACCCGGCCAGCCGTCGCCAGCTTGCTCGTGGCGCCCGTCTCACCGAGCTGCTCAAGCAGCCGCAGTACTCGCCGTACCCCGTGGAAGACCAGGTCGTTTCGATCTGGGCCGGCACGAACGGCAAGCTGGACGAGGTTCCCCTCGAGGACATCCTGCGTTTCGAACGCGAACTGCTCGACTTCCTCGGTCGCACCACCAGCATCCTCACGACGCTCCGCGACACCAACGTGCTCAGCGACGACACCGTCGCCGAACTGACCACCGCGGTTGACACCTTCAAGCGCGAATTCCAGACCGGTGAGGGCAAGCCCCTGGCTTCCGTCGGCCGTGAAGAGTTCGTCGCAACCAAGGCAGAAGACGTCAACCAGGAAAAGATCGTCAAGCACAAGCGCTGACCGCGCATCCGGTTCGAGCCGCCGCAGGCGGCTCGGACCGGGTACTTGACACTCATCGACACGATATCTAAGCAAGCACAGGAGACACATGGGAGCGCAACTTCGGGTCTACCGGCAGAAGATCAAGTCTGCCCAGACGACCAAGAAGATCACTCGGGCCATGGAGTTGATCTCCGCTTCGCGCATCCAGAAGGCGCAGGCGCGAGTCGCGGCTTCCACCCCGTATTCGCGTGCGATCACGCAGGCGGTGTCGGCCGTCGCCACCTACTCGAACGTCGAGCACGTGCTGACTACCGAACCCGAGGTCATCAACCGTGCCGCGGTCGTCATCTTCGCCTCGGACCGTGGACTCGCGGGCGCGTTCAGCTCGCAGGTACTGCGTGAGGCTGAACAGCTCAGCGAGCTGCTGCGCAACCAGGGCAAGGACGTCGTCTATTACCTCGTCGGCCGCAAGGCCCTGGCGTACTTCAGCTTCCGCCGTCGTGTGTCCGAGCAGTCGTGGACCGGCGGAACCGACCGTCCCGAGTTCGACACCGCCCAGGAAATCGGCGACGCACTTCTGTCGGCCTTCCTGCGCGAAGCCGATGACGGTGGCGTCGACGAGATCCACATCGTCTACAACCGCTTCGTGAGCATGGTCACCCAGGTTCCCCAGGTTGTGCGCCTTCTGCCCCTGGAGGTCGTCGAGGGTGAAGCCGGCGACGTGCCCGCCACGCTGCCGCTCTACGAATTCGAACCGGACCCCGAGACCGTGCTCGACGCCCTGTTGCCGGTCTACATCGAAAGCCGCATCTTCAACGCCATGTTGCAGTCCGCGGCCTCGGAGCACGCCAGCCGCCAGAAGGCGATGAAGTCGGCCAGCGACAATGCCGACAAGCTCATCAAGGACTTCACCCGGCTGTCGAACAATGCGCGCCAGACCGAGATCACGCAGCAGATTTCCGAGATCGTGGGTGGAGCCGACGCGCTCTCATCCGCCAAGAACTAATCCAGAGAAGAGAGAGCAATGACTGACACCGCAATCGCGCCAGTCCTCGAAGAGGGCACAGCCGGCGCTGTGGGCCGCATCGCACGCGTCACGGGCCCCGTCGTGGACATCGAGTTCCCGCACGACTCGATCCCTGGCATGTACAACGCGCTCAAGACGACCATCGTCATCGGCGACGAGTCGACCGAGATCACCCTCGAGGTCGCCCTGCACCTCGGTGACGACCTGGTTCGCGCCATCGCCCTGAACCCGACCGACGGCCTCGTCCGCGGCCAGGAGGTCCGGGACACCGGCTCGCCCATCATGGTTCCGGTCGGCAACGTCACCAAGGGCCGCGTCTTCAACGTCATCGGCGAGGTCCTCAACGCCAAGCCCGGTGAGAAGATCGAGATCACCGAGCGCTGGCCCATCCACCGCAAGCCGCCGCCCTTCGACCAGCTGGAGTCCAAGACCCAGCTGTTCGAGACCGGCATCAAGGTCATCGACCTGCTCACGCCGTACGTGCTCGGTGGAAAGATCGGCCTCTTCGGTGGTGCCGGTGTCGGCAAGACCGTCCTGATCCAGGAAATGATTCAGCGCGTTGCGCAGGACCACGGTGGTGTGTCGGTGTTCGCCGGTGTCGGCGAGCGTACCCGTGAGGGCAACGACCTCATCGGCGAAATGGAAGAGGCGGGCGTCTTCGACAAGACCGCCCTCGTGTTCGGCCAGATGGACGAGCCGCCGGGAACGCGTCTGCGTGTCGCGCTCTCCGCGCTGACCATGGCCGAGTACTTCCGTGACGTCGCCAAGCAGGACGTGTTGCTCTTCATCGACAACATCTTCCGCTTCACCCAGGCCGGATCCGAGGTGTCGACCCTGCTGGGCCGCATGCCGTCCGCCGTGGGCTACCAGCCGAACCTGGCCGACGAGATGGGCATCCTGCAGGAGCGCATCACGTCGACCCGTGGCCACTCGATCACCTCGCTTCAGGCCATTTACGTGCCTGCCGACGACTACACCGACCCGGCTCCGGCGACCACGTTCGCGCACCTCGACGCCACCACAGAGCTGTCGCGTGAGATCGCGTCGAAGGGCCTGTACCCGGCCGTCGACCCGCTCACCTCGTCCAGCCGTATCCTCGACCCCCGCTACTTGGGCGCCGACCACTACAACACGGCCGTTCGCGTCAAGGCGATCCTGCAGAAGAACAAGGAACTCCAGGAGATCATCGCGATCCTCGGTGTTGACGAGCTCTCTGAAGAGGACAAGGTCACCGTGGCCCGCGCCCGGCGCATCCAGCAGTTCCTGTCGCAGAACACCTACATGGCGAAGAAGTTCACGGGCGTCGAGGGTTCGACGGTGTCGCTCAAGGACACCATCGAGTCGTTCACGGCCATCGCCAACGGTGACTTCGACCACGTGTCGGAGCAGGCATTCTTCAACGTCGGTGGCATCAACGACGTCGAAGAGAAGTGGGCTCAGATCCAGAAGGAGAACGGCTAAGCATGGCTTCGGCTTCGCTCACCGTGACTCTCGTCTCGGCGGACCAGCAGGTCTGGTCCGGCGAGGCGTCCATGGTTGTCGCGCGCACGGTGGAAGGCGAGATCGGTATTCTTGTCGGCCACGAGCCGTTGCTGGCCATCCTGTCCAGCGGCGAGGTTCGCATCACGCTGCTGGACGGAACCAAGGTCGTCGCCGAGGCTGACGACGGGTTCCTGTCCGTGGACAACGACATCATCTCCATTGTCGCCCGCCGGGCCGCACTCGTTTAGGCGCCGCCTGATTTAGGATCCTCGTGTTTGTATTGCTACCGCCGTCGGAGACGAAACGCTCCGGCGGCGTTTGCATGCCCCTGGCGATTGACTCCCTGGCCTTCCCGGCGCTGACCGGTCGCCGCCACGTGCTCACTACCGCCCTGGCCGCGCTGGCCGCCGATCAGGACGCCACCGTGCGCGCCCTCAAGCTCGGCCGCACCCAACTCGCCGAGATCGACCGCAACGCCGCCCTGCTGTCCTCCCCGACGACCCCGGTTATCGACAGGTACACCGGGGTGCTCTATGACGCGTTGGCCGCCGACACCCTGTCGCCGGCGGCCCGCGACTTCGCAGGCAGGCACCTGCTGGTGCACTCCGCGCTGCTCGGACCCGTCGGGGGGCTCGACCTCGTACCCGCCTACAGGCTCTCGCACGACTCCCGGCTGCCGGGCCTGCCCCTCAAGAAGCACTGGGCTGCCGACGTGTCCGCGGCGCTCGAGGCCACCGCGTCCGATGGTTCGGGCGGGCTGCTGCTCGACCTGCGCTCGGAAGGGTACGTGTCGCTGGGACCTGCGGCGGGGCATCCGCGGCGGTTCTACCTGCGGGTGGTGACCGAGAGCGCCGACGGTCGCACCCGCGCCCTCAACCACTTCAACAAGAAGGCCAAGGGCGACTTCACCAGGGCGCTGCTGCAGCACGGCCAGGCCTTCGACACCGTCGACGCGCTCCTCGCCTGGGCGCCGACGGCCGGATTCGCCCTGCGGCCCGGCGCTGTCGGCGAACTCGAACTCGTCGTCGCCGGTCACCTCTAGTATGAATTCGTGCAGAGACAACGAGTAAACGTCACCGTCACCGGCGCCGGAGGCAACATCGGCTATGCGCTGATGTTCCGCATCGCCTCGGGCCAATTGCTCGGACCTGACGTTCCCGTCGCGCTCCGCCTGCTCGAGATCCCCAGCGGTCTCCGGGCCGCGGAGGGCAGCGCGTTCGAACTGCAGGACAGCGCCTTCCCGCTGCTGCGCGAGGTGCTCGTGACGGATGACCCGGTGCAGGCCTTCGACGGCGCCAACGTGGCCATCCTCGTGGGCTCGCGGCCCCGCGGACCCGGCCAGCAGCGTGCGGACCTGCTCGAGGGCAATGCCCGCATCTTCGGCCCGCAGGGCGCCGCCATCAACGCCGGCGCCGCCGACGACATCAGGGTGGTGGTGGTGGGCAACCCGGCCAACACCAATGCCCTGGTCACGGCCAGCCACGCGCCGGATGTACCCGCCGACCGTTTCACCGCCCTGACCAGGCTCGATCACAACCGCGCGGTCGCCCAGCTCGCGGCGCACCTGTCGGTGCCGGTCACCTCGGTGAGTGGCGTGGCTATCTGGGGCAACCACTCGGCCCTGCAGTACCCCGACGTGTCCCACGCCACCATCGACGGACGCCCGGTGCGGGAGCTCGTCGACGAGGCCTGGCTGGTGAACGAGTTCATCCCGCGGGTGGCCAACCGCGGCGCCGAGATCATCGCCGTGCGCGGAGCGTCCTCGATGGGGTCTGCCGCCAGCGCCACGGTCGACCATGTCTACGACTGGGTGAACGGCACCGGTCACGACTGGACCAGCGCCGGAGTGTTCTCCGACGGGTCATACGGCGTGCCGGCCGGCCTGGTGTCGTCCTACCCCGTGCGCTCCCTGGGCGGCCGTTGGGCGATCGAGCCGGGGCTGGCTGTTGACGACTTCTCCCGCGCCCGGATCAACACCTCGGTGGCCGAACTGCAGGCGGAGCGCGCCGCCGTCGGTGCCCTGGGGCTGCTCGGCCCGCGAGAATCCGCCTAGGCCGGCGCCGGCGCCAGGTGGCAGCCGAGCACGTGGTCGTTCACGAGCCCGCTCGACTGCATCAGCGCGTACATGGTGGTCGGGCCCACGAACCTGTAGCCGCGGGCTCTGAGTGTCGTGCTGAGCGCGGTGGACTCCGGCGTGATCGCCGGCACCTCGGCCAGATCAGTGAGCGGCGTGCTCCGCGGTGCTGGTGCGAAGCTCCAGATCAGCTCGGTCAGGCTCTCGCCCAGGGCCAGGGTGGTTCGGGCGTTGTCGATGGTGGCGGTGATCTTGCCCCGGTGCCGGATGATGCGCTCATCGGTGAGCAGCCGCTCCACATCCGCCTCGGTGAACGCGGCGACGGCATCGACGTTGAAACCGGCGAACGCGGCCCGGAACGCCGGCCGGCGCCGGAGGATCGTGATCCAGGACAGCCCCGCCTGGAATCCCTCCAGGCACAGCTTCTCGAACAGGCGCTGCTCATCGCGCAGCGGCCGGCCCCACTCCTCGTCGTGGTAGCGCCGGTACTCGGCGTCGTTCGCGGCCCAGCCGCACCGGGCGACTCCGTCGTCACCGACGACGACGGATGGCCGCGGAATCACGGTTTCCTCGGTTGTCATCCGACGTACTCGATGCCCTCGTGCCGCAACAGCCACTGTTTGGTGGGGATGCCCTCGCCGGCGCTGAAACCGGTGATGCGCCCGTTAGAGGCGAGCACCCGATGGCAGCCCACCAGGATCGGCGCCGGGTTCGCGCCGACGGCGCCGCCGATCGCCCGGCCGGCGCCGCTCCTGCCGATCGAACGGCCCAGCTCACCGTAGGAAAGATGATCGCCGAAGGGGATGGCGGCCAGACCCCGCCAGACGCTCTGCTGGAACTCGGTGCCGCGGTTCAACCGCACCGGCACATCGAAGGTGACCCTCGCGCCGGCGAAGTACTCGCCGAGTTCAGCGGCGGCGCGTCCAAGCAGCGCGTTGGGAGCCTCCGGCAGGCCTTCCAGGGGGAGGTGGCCGTCCCTGACGATGGCCAGGGACCAGACCTCGGTGTCATCGCCCGTGAGCTCGAGGTCGCCGAGGGGACTCTGCACGCGGATCAGGTTCGGGGGAGTGGGGGCTGCGCTGGTCATAGTGTGACTGTAGTCGGCGGTCCCGAACGGTTCCGGCGGTTTTCGGACAGGGGAATATCCGGCCGGTCAGGGGCCTGTGGAGGAGGGGCCGTAGGTGGTCACATCATCGCCGCACAGGAATAGTCTGTAGCAATGGCTCAGATCGACTATCGCACTCTCGGCAACTCCGGCCTCGTCGTCTCGACGATCGGTCTGGGCTGCAATAACTTCGGCCGTAACGGCACCAGCACCGAGACCCAGGCGGGTACCTCCCTGGTGATCGATGCGGCCATCGACACCGGTGTGACCCTGTTCGACACCGCGGACATTTACGGCGCGGAACGCGGACTCAGCGAAACCCTGATGGGCAACGCCCTGCGCGGCAAGCGCGACCAGATCGTGCTCGCCACCAAGTTCGGCATGGACATGGCCGGCGCGAACGGCCCCGACTGGGACGCCCGCGGCTCCCGCCGCTACATCCGTCTGGCCGTCGAAGCGTCGCTCACCCGGCTGCAGACCGACTGGATCGACCTGTACCAACTGCACCGGCCCGACGCCAACACCCCCATCGAGGAGACCCTCGAGACCCTGGACGACCTCATCCGTGAGGGCAAGATCCGCTACATCGGCCACTCCAACCTGGCCGGCTGGCAGATCGCCGAAGCCGAATTCACCGCCAGGATCAACCATCACCCGGCCTTCATCTCGGCACAGAACGAGTACAGCCTGCTCGTGCGCGACGCCGAAGACGAGGTCCTGCCCGCCGTGAACGCCTACGGCCTGGGCTTCCTGCCGTTCTTTCCGCTCTACAACGGGCTGTTCACCGGCAAGTTCAGTCGTGAGGGCGGCCCGGCGGACAGCCGCATCATGACCATCCGCCGGCACCTGCTCGACGACGCCCCCTGGGACACCATCGAGCGTTACCAGCAGTTCTGCGACGACCGCGGCGTGAGCATGCTGGCCGCGACCCTGGCCTGGCTCCTGGCCCAGCCCGGTCTCACCAGCGTGATCGCCGGCGCCACCAAGCCGGAGCAGATCGTGCAGAACGCCGAGGCCGCCACCACCTGGCGGCCCACGGCTGAAGACGTCGCCTACATCTCCGCCCTCTTCGCCTGATGCTCTGGACCCTGCTCGTTCGCTACCTCCGGCCGCACTGGCGCCTGCTGGTGGCCGTCGTCGTCTTCCAGCTGGCGCAGTCGATCGCGTCGCTCTACCTGCCATCGTTGAACGCCGACATCATCGACGAGGGCGTGGCCACCGGCGACACCGGCTACATCCTCCGCGTCGGCGGGATCATGCTGATGATCACCCTCGGCCAGATCATCTGCGCCATCATCGCCGTCTACTTCGGCGCCAAGGCGGCCATGGCCCTCGGCCGTGACCTGCGCGGGGCGGTCTTCACCAGGGTCGGCGAATTCTCCGAGCAGGAGGTCAGCCGATTCGGCGCCCCCTCGCTGATCACCCGCTCCACCAACGACGTGCAACAGGTGCAGATGCTCGTGCTCACCACCTGCACCCTGCTGGTCTCAGCGCCCATCCTCTGCATCGGCGGGGTGATCATGGCGATGCGCCAGGACCTCGAACTGTCCTGGCTGATCGCCGTCAGCGTGCCCGTGCTGCTCGTGGCCGTCGGGCTGATCATCGTGCGCATGGTGCCGCTGTTCAGGGTGATGCAGGTGCGCATCGACACCGTCAACCGGGTGCTGCGCGAACAGCTCACCGGCATCCGGGTCATTCGCGCATTCGTGCGCGAAGACGTGGAGACCCGCCGCTTCGGCCAGGCCAACACCGACGTCACCCACACCGCCCTGCAGGCCGGCCGGCTGATGGCGCTGATGTTCCCCGTGGTGATGCTGGTGCTCAACGTCTCCAGCGTCGCCGTGATTTGGTTCGGCGCGTTCCGCATCGAAGACGGATCGATGCAGGTGGGCACCCTGATCGCGTTCCTCAGCTACCTGATGCAGATCCTGATGGCCGTGATGATGGCGACCTTCATGGCCGTGATGATTCCCCGCGCCACAGTGTCGGCCGACCGGATCGGCGAGGTGCTCGACACCGCCTCCAGCGTGCGTCCGCCAAAGAACCCCGTGAACCAGACGCACGGGCACGGCGAGCTGGAGCTTCGGGGCGTGAGCTTCGCCTACCCCGGCGCCGAACAGCCCGTGCTCAGCGACATCAGCTTCGTGGCCAGACCCGGGTTCACCACCGCCATCATCGGCAGCACCGGTTCGGGCAAGACCACCCTGGTCAACCTGCTGCCGCGCCTGTTCGATGCCACCAGCGGCACCGTGCTGTTCGGCGGTGTCGACGTGCGCGAGCTGAACCCCGACCTGCTCTGGGGCCACATCGGCCTGGTTCCGCAGAAGCCCTACCTGTTCTCCGGCACCGTGCGCAGCAACCTGCTCTACGGCAAGCCGGATGCCACCGAGGCCGAGATCTGGCAGGCGCTGGAGACCGCGCAGGCCCGCGACTTCGTCGAACGGCTCGACGGTGGCCTCGACGCCGCCATCGCCCAGGGCGGCACCAACGTTTCCGGCGGGCAGCGGCAACGCCTCGCAATCGCCCGGGCGCTGGTGAAACGGCCGGAGCTATATATCTTCGATGACTCATTCTCGGCGCTCGACCTCGCCACGGATGCCCGGCTGCGGGCGGCCCTGGCCGCGGACGTCGCCGACGCCACCATGATCATCGTGGCCCAGCGGGTGTCCACGATCCTCGACGCCGACCAGATCCTCGTCGTCGAAGACGGCCGCATCGTCGCGAGCGGCACCCACGAACAGCTGCTGGCGACCTCGTCGACCTACCAGGAAATTGCGGCATCCCAGCTGGCAGCGGAGGCCACCTCATGAGCGACACCGAAACCGCCGACGACAAGGTACCGGCACGCCCACCGCGGGGCGGCGGCCCGTTCGGCGGCATGAACATGCCGGCCGAGAAGGCGATGAACTTCGGGCCGAGCGCCAAACGCCTGATCGGCACGCTCCGCCCCGAGCGGGTGTGGCTGGTGCTGGTGCTGGCGCTCGCCGTGATCAGCGTCACATTCTCGGTGATCGGCCCCCGACTGCTCGGCGAGGGCACCAACCTGATCTTCTCCGGCGTCGTGAGCAAGGCCCTGCCGGCCGGGGCCACTCAGGCCGAGGTGATCGCCGGACTGCGCGCATCCGGCGACACCGCGCAGGCCGACATGCTCAGCGCCATGACCCTCACCCCCGGCCTCGGCATCGACTTCGCGGCCCTGTCTGCCGTGTTGTTCTGGGTGCTGGCGCTCTACATCCTCGCGTCGGTGTTCAGCTGGCTGCAGGCGCTGGTGCTCAACGCCGTCGTGCAGCGCACGGTGTTCAGGCTGCGCGAGGAAATCGAGGCCAAGATCAACCGGCTGCCGTTGGGCTACTTCGACACCGTCAAGCGCGGTGAGCTGCTCAGCCGGGTGACCAACGACGTCGACAACATCTCGCAGAGCCTGCAACAGTCGCTCAGCCAGGTGGTCACGTCACTGCTCACCGTCATCGGCGTGATCGTGATGATGCTGCTTCTCTCGCCGCTGCTCGCCGTGATTGCGCTGGTCACCGTGCCGCTGACCCTGGTCACCACGGTGCTGATCGCCAAGCGGTCGCAGAGGCTCTTCGTGGCGCAGTGGGCCCACACCGGGGAGCTCAACGGCCAGATCGAGGAGACCTTCTCCGGGCACGCCCTGGTCAAGGTCTTCGGCCGGCAGAAGGAGGTGGAGCAGCGCTTCGCCGCGAAGAACGACGAACTCTACGAGGCCAGCTTCGGCGGCCAGTTCGTCAGCGGCATGATCATGCCCGCCATGACCTTCATCGGCAACCTGGTCTACGTGGCCATCGCCGTCGTCGGTGGCCTACAGGTGGCGTCGGGGGCCATGCAGCTCGGTGACGTGCAGGCGTTCATCCAGTACTCCCGGCAGTTCACCCAGCCGCTGGCGCAGCTGGGCTCGATGGCCAACCTGCTGCAGTCCGGCGTCGCCAGCGCCGAGCGGGTCTTCGAGCTGCTGGATGCCGACGAGCAGACCCCGGACGCCGACCCGGCCGAGACGCCCGCGGAGACCCGCGGGCGACTGGTGTTCGAGGACGTGTCGTTCAGCTACAGCGCCGACAAGCCGCTCATCCAGGGCCTGAACCTGGTGGCCGAACCCGGCCAGACCGTGGCGATCGTGGGCCCGACCGGCGCCGGCAAGACCACCCTGGTGAACCTGATGATGCGCTTCTACGAGCTCGACGGGGGCCGGATCACCCTGGACGGTGTGGATATCGCCGGGATGACCCGCAACGACCTGCGCGGCCGGATGGGCATGGTGCTGCAGGACACCTGGCTGTTCGGCGGCAGCATCCGCGACAACATCGCCTACGGCCGGCCGGACGCCACCGAGGAGCAGATCCTCGAGGCCGCGACGGCCACCTACGTGGACAGGTTCGTGCACTCGCTGCCGGACGGCTACGACACCGTGCTCGACGACGAGGGCGGCAACGTCAGCGCCGGGGAGAAGCAGCTGCTCACCATCGCGCGGGCGTTCCTGGCCCGGCCCAGCGTGCTGATCCTCGACGAGGCCACCAGCTCCGTCGATACCCGCACCGAGGTGCTCGTGCAGCACGCCATGAAGGCACTCCGCGCCGATCGCACCAGCTTCGTGATCGCGCACCGACTGTCGACCATCCGCGACGCCGACCTGATCCTGGTGATGGAGGCGGGCCAGATCGTGGAGCAGGGCAGCCACGCCGAGCTGCTCGAAGCCGACGGCGCATACAGGTCCCTCTACGACTCCCAATTCGCAGCTGCCATCGAGTAGCCCCGGCCCCGCGAACTGTGAGAAAAGCCCCAGAAACGTCGAGTTTCTGGGGCTTTTCTCACAGTTCGCGAGGGGGAGGGAGTGGGTTACTTGGCGGGCCAGACGGGGAGGACGGCGCGGCCGGCGGTGGAGTTGTAGACCACGGCGAACGAGCCGTACCAGGCCAGCAGTGCGGTGAGGATGCCGAACCAGCCGCCGAGCTGGTGGATCGCGGTGATCCCGGTGTACGCGCCGATGGCCAGCAGCACGAAGGTGATCGAGAGGGCGACGAAGACGATGAAGATCGAGCCGTTGGTCTTCTTGGCGGCCACGGTCATGTAGAGCGTGAAGATCGCCCAGGCCAGCAGGAAGGTGCCCATGCCGGCGGCGCCGGCCTCGACGTTGCCGCCGGTGCTCTCCAGGTACCAGAACGCCAGCCAGAACGCACCGAACGAGGTGAACGCCGTGGCGCCGAAGGTGTTGCCGTTGCGCAGCTCCCAGATGCCGGCAATGACCTGGGCGATGCCGCCGTAGAACAGCGCGAGGCCGAGGACGGCGACGCTGGAGGGAACGATTCCGGTGTTGGACATGCTGAGCACGAAGGTCGTGAGCGCGAACGCGCCCAGGCCGAGGGCGCCGGGATCGGCGAGGGGGCCGTGGGACGGGGCTGCGGGGGCTGCGGACATGGGTGCGGCGGGTGCTGTCGCGGAGGCCGCGGGGGCCTCCGGATACGTCGTATTGATCTGATTCATTTGTTTTGAGATTATCAGCCGCACCCGGCCCCACCCCGCCGACCGAGTAGTGCACAGGCCACCGGCCCGGCAGGTTCTGCACAGGTCGGCCGGCGTCCGGTCGCCCTGGCCGGATCCGGCGCACCGTCGAGGCATGCAGAAGACAATCGTGAAGACCCCGACTCCCCAGGATTTCCTCGCCCTCGTGCCCCAACTTGTGGGCTTCCACCCCGCCCAAAGCCTGGTGCTCGTCGCGTTCCGCGGCAACCGCACCTGCGGTGCGCTGCGGTTCAACCTCCCCAGCCCCGACGCCGGTCCGCAGGAACTCCGACGCATCGCCGGCGCCCTGCTCGGCACCCTGTGCAAGATTCCCGGCGTTGACGCCCTCGTACCGGTGAGCTACACCGACGAGTCGATCGGCGACGCCCCGGCGACCGACGTGGCCGACCTGCCGCAGGGCGCGTTCCTGCGGGCGATCCTCACCCGCGCCGGCCAGGCCGGCTTCCTGGTGCGCGACGCCCTGTGCGTGGCCGCGGATGGCTGGGCCTCCTACCTGGACGCCGCACCTGACCGTGGCCGGCCACGCAAGCAACCGCTGCGGCATCCGCTCCGCGAAATCAAGGACTCCAGCGTCAGCGAGGGATTCCCAGGCGACGCCCGCCGTGAACTGGGCCGGTTGCACACCGGCGCCGAGTTGCCCAGGGTGGACCTCGCCACCCGGGAACGCTGCGCCAGGCGCCTGGCCCGCTACCAACGGCTCGGCCCCGACCTGGGGCCGGTCCCTGAGCTGATCGAGATGGTCGGCGACATGCTCGACCCTGTCGGCACCGCGGAATCCGCGCTGGGCGTGAACCCCGCCGAGCTCAGCATCGACGAGGCCGCCGCGCTGCTCTTCCTGATTCAGGGTCCGGCCACCCGCGACCAGATGATGCTGCAGTTCGCCTTCGGCGAGGCCGAGGGCCACCGCAGCCTGGCGCTGAACCGGCACTACGCCAGACGGCAGCGGGAGACGGGCCTGAGCATGGACGACGTCGTCGAGGCCGATATGGCGGCCGGCCGGGCGCTGCAGGAAGACTCGCCGACGACCGGGGACCTGATGCTCGGCCTCAGCCGGGACCGGCCGGACCCGGAACGGGTCAGCCGGGGCATCCGGCTGCTCAAGCTGCTCGTGGCGATGGCACCCCGGTCGGCCAGGCCGGCGCCGCTGTGCATGCTGGCCTGGCTGAGCTGGACGCTGGGCCGAGGGTCGGTCGCGGGAATCTACATCGACACGGCCCTGGACATCGACGGCGAGTACGGCATGGCGCGGCTGCTGTTGCAGCTGATCGGCAGCGGCCACCTGCCGGAGTGGGCCTTCGAGGTGCCCGACGAGACGGACCTCTGAGCCCGTTCAGGCAGCCGGGGCCTGCGCGATGCGCACGGTGTTTCCGGACGGATCCCGGAAGGCGCAGTCGCGTGGGCCCCAGGGCTGGTCGGTGGGCTCCTGGAGCACCTCGGCGCCGGACGCACGCACGGTCTCGAACGTCGCGTCGACGTCGTCCGAGCGGAACACGAGCATCGGCAGGACCCCCTTGGTGAGCAGCTCCTGGAGCGCATCGCCGTCGGCCGGCGACCGGCCGGCGTGCGGCTCCGACAGCACGATCTCGAGACCGGGCTGGGCATCGCTGCCGAGAGTGACCCAGCGGAATTTTCCGGACGGCACGTCGCTGCGCACCTCGAGCCCGAGCGCGTCCCGGTAGAACGCGATCGCCTCGTCGACATCGTTGACGGTGATGTTGCAGTACTGGAGTGAGATTGTCGTTGTCATGCGACGAATCTAGGCCGCTAGCGTCCGGCGCGCTTCTTGGATCCTGCTCGATTCGCGGGCAGTGCCCGGCGGGCGCCGAACCGGGCGGGTGTGAGTCTGGGCGACACAGGCCGGCATGGCCGTCACGGACGCGTGCGTGCGCGCCCGATAGGCGCTCGGAGCCTCGCCGACGATCTCGGCGAACCGGGTGCTGAACGAGCCCAGCGAGGTGCAGCCGACCCTCATGCAGGCATCCGTGACGCTCGCGCCACCGCGGAGCAACGCCATCGCCCGCTCGATCCGGCGGGTCATCAGGTAGCTGTACGGCGTCTCGCCGTACGCCGCCCGGAACCGTCGGGAAAAGTGCGCGGGCGACATCAGCGCCCGGCGCGCCATGGTGGGGACGTCGAGCGGGTTCGCGTACTCCCGATCGATCAGGTCCCGGGCCCGGCGCAGGCAGGCGAGAATCTCGAGTTCCTGCGGAGTCACCATTTCACGCTAGCACCGGGCCGAGCGACCGGCTAGAGGTGCTTCGGCGCCTCCGACAGCACGCCGTGCAGGATGTCGCCGATCTCGTGGATCTCGGCCGGGCCGATGGTCAGCGGCGGTGCGAGCTGCACGACGGGGTCGCCCCGGTCATCCGCCCGGCAGTACAGCCCCGCCTCGAACAACGCACCGGACAGGTATCCGCGCAGCAACCGCTCGGACTCCGCGTCGTTGAAGGTCTCCTTGGTGGCCTTGTCCTTGACCAGCTCGATGCCGAAGAAGTACCCCTCGCCGCGCACATCACCCACGATCGGCAGTTCGAGCAGCTTCTCCAGCTCCGCCCTGAACACCGGCGAATTCTCCCGCACGTTCTCGTTGAGCTTCTCCTCCTCGAAAATGTCGAGGTTGGCCAGCGCCACCGCTGCGGAGACCGGATGGCCGCCGAAGGTGTAGCCGTGATAGAACGCCGTGTCGCCGTGCTTGAACGGTTCGTAGATGCGGTCGCTGATGATCGTCGCGCCGATCGGAGAGTACCCGCTGGTCATGCCCTTGGCGCAGGTGATCATGTCCGGTTCGATGCCGAAGGTCGTCGAGGCGAACATGTTGCCGATCCGGCCGAACGCCGTGATGACCTCATCGGCCACCAGCAGCACGTCGTAGGTGTCGCAGATCTCGCGCACCCGCTTGAAGTAGCCCGGCGGCGGTGGGAAACAGCCGCCGGAGTTCTGCACGGGCTCCAGGAACACCGCGGCCACGGTTTCCGGCCCCTCGAACTGGATCATCTCTTCGATACGGTTCGCGGCCCACAGACCGAACGCTTCCACGTCGTCGCCGTGCCCCGAACCCATCTCATCGGCCCGGTAGAAGTTGGTGTTCGGCACCCTGAACCCGCCGGGGGTGACCGGCTCGAACATCTCCTTGAGCGCGGGGATACCTGTGATCGCCAGGGCACCCTGGGTGGTGCCGTGATAGGCGACCGAGCGGGAGATCACCTTGTGCTTGGTGGGCCGGCCCTGCAACTTCCAGTAGTACTTGGCCAGCTTGAACGCGGTTTCGACGGCCTCGCCACCGCCGGTGGAGAAGAACACCCGGTTGAGGTCGCCCGGGGCATGCTCGGCCAGCCTGTCGGCGAGCTCGATGGCGCTCGGGTGCGCGTAGGACCAGAGCGGGAAAAACGCGAGTTCCTCGGCCTGCGTTGCGGCCGCCTGGGCGAGGCGTTTGCGGCCGTGACCGGCGTTCACCACGAACAACCCGCTCAGGCCGTCGATGTAGCGCTTGCCGGTGGAGTCCCAAATGTGGTGGCCGAGCCCCTTGGTGATGACGGGAACACCGGCACCGGATTCCAGCACCGACTGGCGGGCGAAGTGCATCCAGAGGTGGTCCTTCGCCTTCTGCTGCAGGTCGGCGTTCTCGGCGTCGGTGTAGACGCGCGGGCCGATGGTGGGCTCTGTGATGGTCATCGCGGTTACCGTGTTCCCCAGTTGTACAACTGTTTGTGAAGCTTGAGGTAGACGAAGGTCTCGGTCGAGGCGACCCCCTCAAGCGCGCGGATCTGTGAATTGAGCAGGGCGATCAGTTCGTCGTCGTTCTCGCAGACGACCTCGGCCAGGATGTCGAAGGAACCTGCGGTGAGCACGACGTAGTCGACGGCGGCGATCGCGGCGAGCTGATCGGCCAGGACCCGGGTGTCTCCGGTGGCGCGGATGCCGATCATGGCCTGCCGGTAGAAGCCCAGCTGCATGGGGTCGGTCACCGCGACGACCTGCATGACCCCGGCCTCGGTGAGTTTCTGCACACGTTGGCGCACCGCGGCCTCGCTCAGACCGACAGCCTTGCCGATCTCGGCGTAGGACCGCCGGCCGTCCACCTGCAGCTGCTCGATGATCTTCTTGGACACATCGTCCAGTTGCGCGGGCCGACCCGCACTGCCGCGTCCATTGCTGCTCATCACCCGATTGTGACAGTGAAGGGGCTATGCGGCAAGTGAATCAGTCGTGAAACACGAGTTTCACAACGGATTCCGGGCGGCTAGGCTGACGCGCATGAGCGCGCTACGCAACTTCATCAACGGCGACCACGTCGAGTCCACCTCAGCGACCACCATCGACCTCATCGACCCTGCCACCGAGCAGAGCTACGGCTCCAGCCCGGTGTCGACCGCCGCCGACGTGGATTCGGCCTACCGGGCCGCCGCGGCCGCGTTCGAGGGTTGGGGCGAATCCACCCCCGCCGAACGCCAGCTGGCCCTGTTTCGCATCGCCGATGGCGTGGAGGCGCGCGCAGAGGAATTCGCCGACGCGGAATCCCGGGACACCGGCAAACCGCGCAGCACCCTCGTCGACGACGAGATCCTGGTGTCGGTGGACCAGATCCGGTTCTTCGCCGGTGCCGCCAGGGTGCTCGAGGGCAGAAGCGGCGGCGAGTATATGAAGGACCACACCTCTTTCATCCGCCGGGAGCCGATCGGCGTCGTCGGTCAGGTGACACCGTGGAATTACCCGCTGAACATGGCGGTGTGGAAGTTCGCCCCGGCGCTCGCCGCCGGCAACACCACGGTGCTCAAGCCCTCCGACACCACCCCGAGCGCCACCCTGCTGCTGGCGGAAGTGGCTGCGGAGTTCCTGCCGCCGGGCGTGTTCAACGTGGTGATGGGGGATCGCAGCACCGGAGCGGCGATGATCGACCACAAGATCCCGCAACTGGTCTCGATCACCGGTTCGGTGCGCGCCGGCATGGAGGTGGCCAGGGCCGCCGCCACCGACCTCAAACGGGTGCACCTGGAGCTCGGCGGCAAGGCGCCGGTCGTCGTCTTCGACGACGCCGACATCGCGCAGGCCGTTGAGGGCATCAGCGCGGCAGGCTTCTTCAACGCCGGCCAGGACTGCACGGCAGCCACCCGGGTGCTCGTGCAGGCCGGCATCCACGACGAGTTCGTGGCGGCGCTCGCCGCCCACGCCGCCCAGAACGCCCGCACCGGGCCGCCGAGCGAGGCGGGCTTCCTGTTCGGACCGGTGAACAACCGCAACCAGCTGGACCAGGTGACCGGCTTCATCGACCGGCTGCCCGACCACGCCGTGGTCGAGCTCGGCGGCCACCGGCAGGGCAGCACCGGCTATTTCCACGAGGCCACCGTGGTGAGCGGGCTGCGGCAGACCGACGAGGCGGTGCAGCGGGAGATCTTCGGCCCGGTGATCACCGTGCAGAGCTTCACCGATGAAGCCGAGGCCCTGGCCTGGGCCAACGACGTGCAGTACGGGCTGGCCTCGTCGGTGTGGACCTCCAATCATGGGCGGGCCATGCGGATGGCCAAGCGCCTGGACTTCGGCTGCGTCTGGATCAACACCCACATTCCGATCGTCGCCGAGATGCCGCACGGCGGGTTCAAACACTCCGGCTACGGCAAGGACCTGTCAATGTACGGCTTCGAGGACTACACCCGGATCAAGCACGTGATGAGCTACATCGGCTGAGTCGACTCGGCCGTCGGGTTTAGCATCAAAGGAACGAGGGAGCCTGATGCAACTGGGACGGGTCGGCTGCGAGACCGCGCCGTTGGAGAGCGCCGAATGGACGTTCGTGGTGGGCCGCGGGTTCCTGGCCGTTGTGCCCGCCAGCACCGCCAGCCCCGTCGTGGCCGCCCTGCACGCCCTCGCCGCTGAGACCGCCGTCACACTCGAGGCGCTCGTGTCGCTGATCCCGCTTGGCGGTGCTGGAGAACCGGACGCGTTCGCGGTGATCGTGCCGGGCGTCCGCCGCGCCGGCGACGGGACAAACGGAGACGACCCGACGCAAGACGGCATCCCCGTGCACGCCGTCGTGCGTGGAGCCATCGCCGTGGACGTCTTCTCGATCGGGGGATCCCGCCGGTTCACCGACCGCAACATCAGGCCCTGGCTGCTGGCGGAGTTCCAGTCCGTGACCGGGCTGGTGATCGGCTCACCGCTGGCCGCCGTCGCTCGGGCCGACCGGCTGGGTGCCGGGCGGATGCTGGGCACGGGCATCGACGCCGGTGACACCCTGTTCTGGTCGGTCGCCGGGGAACCGGACGGCACCGCTGACACTGTACTTCGCCCCAGGCGGATCGTGGACGACACCGTCGTGCTTGACCGGCGAATGCGTGACCGTGTTGTCGTCGTGGCCGCCGGCGCACCGGCCGTCGAGCCGTCGGGCGAACCGGCCGACCCCTCCGTCGGCGAATCCGCCGCCGGATCTGCCGCCGACGAACCCGCCGACCGGCCGGGGCCCTACGGGTTCAGGTTGGCCACCGGCGAGGTGGTGCGACTGGGCGCGGTGTACCGGATCGGGCGGAGCCCCCGGCCCCGGCGCATCCAGCCCGGTGAGCGGCTGGAGCTGATCGTGGTGGCCTCAGCGACAGCGCTCGTCTCGGCGAATCACCTCGAAATCCGGCAGGACGGCGACGCCGTCGTCGTCACCGACCTCGGTTCGACGAACGGCACACTGGTTCATTTTCCCCTCGGTCGCACCCAGCGGTTGCGCTTCGGAGCCTCGCTCACGGTGTTGCCCGGTACAACGGTGGACATCGGGGACGGTAACCTGATCGAGATACTGCCAGCGGACTGACCGTCGTTCGCTGCGTTGCCGCACGTTTGTATTCGGAAGGCACCACCCGTGACCCAGATAGGTCAAGGCTCACCCAGCCACACGATCGCGCTCCCCGCGGTGAAGAAATCCGTCACCCTGGCCTGGTCCGCGCTCACCGACGTTGGTCATCGCCGCGAAGTCAATGAAGACAGCCTGGTAACCCGATCACCCATTTTTGCGGTGGCCGACGGCATGGGCGGCCACTCCGCCGGCGATGTCGCCAGCAAGGCCGTGGTGACCCGGCTCGCCGAACTGGGCAGCGACGCTGATACGACGGCAGAGGCCATCAACCGGGCCCTCGCCCTCGCCGTTGACGACATGAAGGCCGGCGAAGGCGTCACCGACTTGGGCACCGGCACCACCGTCACCGGCGTTGCCGTGGCCATCGTCTCGGATGCCCCGCAGTTCATCGCGTACAACATCGGCGACTCGCGGGTCTACCAGCTCAGCTCCGGGGTCCTGGAGCAGGTGACGGTCGACCATTCGGTGGTGCAGGAGCTCGTCGACGCGGGCCGGATCACCCGTGAGGAAGCGGATGTGCATCCGCACGGAAATGTGATCACCCGGGCCGTCGGATTCCACGAACCACCGGTGCCCGATTATCGCATCCTGCCGCTGACGGCGGGCCAGCGCATCCTGGTCTGTTCGGACGGTCTCACCAAGGAGCTGACCGCATACGGCATCCGGCATTTTCTGCTGTCGAACCCGAAGGCCGAGGACGCCGTCGCGGCTCTGGTGACCGCGGCGCTGGAGAACGGCGGCCGCGACAACGTGACCGCGATAGTCCTGGACGTGCTCAGCGTCGACGATCTCGACGGTAGTCAAGACGAGAGTGTTCATGACGCCGGTGTTCATGACGACGCGGCCGACGCCGCTGCCGGGGCCTGACGACCCGCAGCCGTAGAATTGTGCAGGGTCGTCGATACCCGTGACGACGACCACATCCTGCGATCAGGCAGGGCAAGCAGGCAATCCGGTCGGTTCCTTCGACCGTTCGAGACGATTCACGGGAGGCGCCATGGCGGTAAGACTGCCGTCGACGCCCCCGGCCCTGCCGGGGTTCTCCTACCTGAGGCCGTTGGGTGCCGGTGGCTTCGCCGATGTGTTCCTGTACGAACAGAACCTGCCGCGGCGCCAGGTGGCAGTCAAGGTCCTCATCGCCGAGGTTGTCAGCGACCCGGTCAGGCGTCTGTTCCAGGCCGAGGCGAACCTGATGGCTCAGCTGTCGGCCCACCCGTCGGTGCTCACGGTGTTCCAGGCCGGGGTGTCCGCCGACGGCCGCCCGTTCCTGGTGATGGAGTACTGCTCCAACGCCCTCGAGCAGCGCTACCGGTCGGGCCGCCTGCCGGTGTCCGAACTGCTCCGGATCGGGGTGACCATCGCCAGCGCCGTGGAGACCGCCCATCGGGCCGGCGTGCTGCACCGGGACATCAAGCCGTCGAACATCCTGATCACCGCGTACGGGCATCCGGTGCTGTCCGACTTCGGCATTGCGGCCACCCTCGGTGAGGTGGAGGAGAGCGACCAGGTCGGGCTCTCGATCCCATGGTCGGCGCCCGAGGTGCTGTTCGACGAGAGCCCGGGCTCGGTGGCCGCCGAGGTCTGGTCACTCGGGGCGACGCTCTACACGCTGCTGGCCGGCCGGTCGCCGTTCGAACTACCCGGCGATCGCAACGGGCCCGCCCAGCTGATGGCCCGCATCCAGAAGATGGCCCTGCCGCCCATCGGTCGGCCCGACGTGCCGGAGCGCCTGGAGCTGGTGCTGGCCCGGGCCCTCTCCAAACGCCCCGAGCGGCGCCAGGCCAGTGCGCTCGAGCTGATCCGGGAGCTGCAGGCTGTCGAGGCCGAGCTCGGGCTCGCCCAGACTCCGCTCGAGCTCGCGACGGCCGAGTGGGAAGCCCAGGCCGCCGGGGACGCCGACGATCAGACCCGCATCACCGGCCTGGTCTCCGTGGACGCTCAGCCGGCCCGCCGCCAACGTCGGGAGTCGGGCGCCGCCCGCACCGCTGCTTCGCCGGCCCGCGCCGACCCGACCCGCGCCGACCGTCCGCGCCCCGCCCAGCG
>NZ_SOGI01000004.1:0-40995 GCF_004403385.1 Cryobacterium sp. TMT4-31 | reverse complement strand
CGCCGCGCCCGCCGTCGCCGACGCTGAACCGGCCGTGCCGGCCGGCCCGCCGCAGCGCGGTGCCTTCGGCCAGCGCGCCGAGTCCGACACCCCGGCGGCCAACAACCGCGCCGAGCGTCGCACCCAGGGCAAAAAGAAGTAAGCAGCACGCGGCCAAACAACTGGGCCCGGTGCGGACAATTGCGTCCGGTACACCGGGCACAGTTGTCCGCTCGGGCAACAGTCGGCCGGCCGCAGGGGCGTCCGCAGGGTCAGAGCACGTTGATGGCGCTGGCCCGCCAGCGGTTGTCCAGCCCTTCCAGGCGCACCGCGACGGCGCGCACGCGCACCTTGCTGTGCACGATCACGACGGCCTCGATGATGCCGTCCCTGGGTTCGTTGATGCTCACCCGGCCGATCGTGATGGCGGGGCGTTGCGCGCGCTGCCCCTTGACCGCGCGGGCCCTGGCCGAGAGCACCACCCGCTTGAGCAGGTGCCTGTAGACGTCGTCGCTCACCCAGCGAGCCAATTGGTCGAGCTCCCTGGCGCCGGCCAGGACCTCGATGACGCACCGGGTGAGGTTGATCAGCAGGGGCTCCGGATCGGGGAGCACGGCGCGGGACGTCGGTTGATGGTCGAAGAAGTCGTCGGACTGGAATCCCTCGGCGGACTCGCGGGTGACGTCGGGAGCGGCCGCGCCGGGGGGAGTGCCCCGGGGATTGGGGCCGTTCGCAGACGGCGAAAGCAGGGGGTCGGGCTCGGCAAGTGGATCGCTCATGGGTTGCTCCAGATGCATGGATCCGTGGTGTCGACGAGGAGAGCGGGCTGTTGTGGCTGTCTAACGGGTGGAACACCGGATCGACCCCGAGACGGCTGAGGCCTTGGGCGACACTCAACCACCCGAAAACCGGTCTGTCTAGGCTTGTCCGGGCGGCTGTGGATAACGTCAGCGTCGCAGGCGGCCAGCCGACTACCGTCGGGGTGTGCGCTGGGACAATCTGTTCGACGACCTCGAAAGTCAGCTCGAGAACGAGTTGAACGCCGAGGACCTCGAGCTGCGCGCGGAGGAGGAGCGGTTGCGCCTGGGCCGGCTGGCGCTCCGTCAACGGCTGACCGGCGTGGTCAACGGTCCGGCGCCGTCACGGGTGCTCAGGGTGGTGCTTGTCGACGGCCAGGTCCTCACGGTGCGACCGACCACATTCGGCAGGGACTGGCTGGCCGCCGACCTCCTCGAAGCCGGTACCGGCAGCCCGCAGTGCATACTCCCGTTTGCGGGTATCGGCGCAGTCATCCTGCAGCCCGATCAGGTGCCGGACTCGCTGGCGGTCGAGACGGGGGCGCCGGCCCGGCTCGTCGACCGCATCGGCCTCTCGTTCGTTCTGCGAGATCTGTGCCGGCGCCGCAAGAGCCTGCAGATCCAGACCGGGGTGGGGCCGGTGACCGGGACCATCGACAGGGTGGGCCGGGATCATGTGGACCTGGCGGTGCACGCGCCGGGTACCCTTAGGCGGGCCGGTGAGGTGCGGCAGTACCGGATCGTGCCGCTGAACCAAATCCACCTGGTGCGCCTGGACTGAGACGATCAGGGCGGGGTGTCGTCGCCCGTTGGGGGATCGGTGAGCTCGTCGGGGCGCAGAATCCGGCCCCCGGACAGCTCGGGGATGTTGCCGAAGTCGGACTGTTCCCAGAGCGACAGCCGGCGGGCCTCCTCGTACTTCGCCTCGATGTATGACTCGAGCACGACCCGCTCCACCCGCCAGGCGCCGGTGGCGCCGATGCGGATGGCGGGCAGCTCACCGGTTCGCACCAGATCATTCGCGGCGGCGAGCGAGAGATTCAGGATCTGGGCGGTGTCGGCGAGCGTCAGGAATCGGCCCACCGATGCGGAGGATACGGGATCGCTCATGAGAACGATTATCCGTCGTGTTCGCCGATCCCGTGGGGTGAGCCGACGACCTGTGGATAACTTCAGCGCGCTGCTCCAGGTCCCGTCACGATGGTAGCCAGCCTGAACCTGGCGAGACAGTGGATAAGCGAGACAGTGGATAAGACAGTGGACGAGGTGCGCGGATGAGGACAGGACAGCCGGCCGGTTCGGGCCGACCGACGACATCGACGAAGACCCGGTTCTGGTTCGATCCACGGTTCGCACTCGGCCTGGTTCTCGTCGTGGCCTCCATCGTCGGGGTCAGTGTCGTCGTGGCCGGCAGCGACCGCACCGTCGCGGTGTATGCGGCCAGGGTACCGCTGGCCGTCGGCGATCGTCTGGACGCGGCCGACCTGGTCGAGACCGAAGTGCGGATCGGGGCGGCTGTGGAGCTGTACCTCACCCCCTCCCTGGTCCCCGCCGACGGCCTGGTCGTAACGCGCACCGTCACCGCCGGCGAACTCGTCCCGGCGGCCGCCGTGGGAACCCGGGCGGGCGAGGCCGTCACGAGCCTGGTCCTCGACCTGCGCGGGAGGCTGTCGACGAGCCTGGCGGCCGGGTCCGTCGTGGATGTGTGGTCAGCCGGCGAGGTCGAGAGCGGCCTGTTCGGCCCTCCGGCCGTCCTCGTCGGTCGTGCGGCCATCGTGCGCATCCTGGAGCCGTCCGGACTGATCCAGTCCGGTGACGGCCGAGCCGTGGAGGTGCTGGTGCCCAAGGACAAGGTCGCGGCGGTGCTGGAGGCGATTGCCAACGACGAGGCGCTGTCCCTCGTGGCCGTGAACGCCCCGATCGGAGGCTGACGATGACGCTGCTAGCCCTGGCCCTGGACCGGGAGACCGAGGACCGGCTGCTCGCCGACATCATCGAGCACGGGCACGTGATCGTCGCCCGGCCGGCGAACGTGCGCGAACTCCTCGCCGCGATCGACCGGCACGACCCAGAGGCGCTGATAGTGGGAGCAACGGCCGGCACCCTGACCATCGAGGTACTCGCGGCCAGCGACGCGAACGGCATCCGCGTCGTCGCCCTCGCCGCGACGGAAGCGGAGCGCCGCTACGCCGCCGAGCTCGGGCTGCACGAGGTCGTCGACGCCGAGGCCGCCTGGGCCGAAATCGAACGCGTGCTGACGGAGGGCGGCGATATCCCGCTGCGCATCGACGATGACCCACCGCCCGACGCCGTCCCTCCCGTACTGCCCCGACGGTCCGGCTCCGGACGACGGGCGAAAGAGGGCCGGCGAGCCGATCGGCCGGAGGCGCGTCGGGCCCGCCGCCGACCCAGGGCCGAGACCCCCACCGCCGACTCCGCGGCCGGCGACCCGTACGCATCCGACCCGTACGCATCCGACGCATTCGAGTCGGACCCGCACGCGTTCACCGACGACGTCACCGCGGGACTCACCGGATCGGGCACCGTGATCGCAGTGTGGGGTCCGGCCGGGGCTCCTGGCCGCACCACCCTGGCCATCAACATCGCGGCCGAGATCGCGGCCGCGGGTCACACCGTGGTGCTGGCGGACGTCGACACCTACAGCGGTTCGATAGCGCCGAGCCTGGGCCTCCTCGATGAGGCGCCTGGATTCGCGGCGGCCTGCCGGCTGTCCGGTTCCGACACCCTCACGCCGGTCGAACTGGAACGCATCGCCCACCGCTACAACTCGCCACGGGGCGCCTTCTGGGTGTTGACCGGGATCGGACGACCGTCCAGGTGGCCCGAGTTGTCGGCGGAACGGGTCAGCGGCACGATCTCGGCGTTGCGGCGCTGGGCCGACTACGTGGTGCTCGATACGGGGTTCAGTCTGGAGAGCGACGAGGAGATCTCGAGCGACCTGTTCGCGCCCCGCCGCAACGCGGCGACACTGGCCGCCCTGGGGATCGCCGACCGGGTGGTGGCCTGCGGTCTGGCCGACCCTGTGGGCATGGCCAGGTTCCTGCGCGCCTGGAGCGATCTCACCGACGTGATCAGCACCCATCGGGTGTACGTCGTGATGAACAGGGTGCGCTCCAGCGCCGTCGGCCCGGCTCCCGCCGCCCAGGTGAGCAGTGCGCTGCGGCGGTTCGGCGGCATCGACGCGGCCGTTCTGGTGCCGCATGACCAGGCCGGGGTTGATGCCGCTGTGCTGTCCGGGCGCACCCTGCGGGACGCGGCGCCGCGGTCACCGGCCAGGTTGGGCATCCTCGCCCTCGTCCGCGACGAACTGCTGCCGGCCCCGGATGCCCACCCCGCCCGGCGGCCGTGGCGCCGGGTCTTCGCCTGGCGGCGAACGGCTCAGGCCACCTGAGCCGCCGCCACCGGGATCACCGTGAGTGTGCCGTCGACGCCGACTATCAGCAGGACCCTGTCGCCGCTGACGCCGTGCAGGGCCTGCTCGACGTGCGCCGGATTCGGCAACACCGCGGTCCCGCCGGCCCGCTGCCAATAGACCACGGGTGCACCGGTGAGTCGGCGCAGATGCGTCACGACGGGCTCCGCGCCGGGACCCATGACCAGCACCAGCTCGCCGACCACACCGGCCGGCGGGGCGGCCGGGGCGCTGGCAGGCGGAGCCGGGGGAGCGGTCGCGGCGACCGCGGCTCGGTCCTGGCGCCAGACCGTGAAGTGATATCCCGCCACCAGAGCGGTGGCCGCGAGCAATCCGAGGGGCGCTCGGATACGGTCCAGGAGTCCGGGGTCGCCGGCCAGAACGGTGTCGAAGAGCCGGAAGCCGATGACCAGGAGTGTGATCAGGGCGACGATGGCGCTGATGCCGAATACCACCACGAGATAGACGCTGCGGCCGGCGGAACGGCGAGGGTCGGCCGCCGGCCCGGTGGCCGGCCGCCAGGTGAGCCACCACACCGGCCCGCCGGCCAGCAGCGAGCTGATGCCGCCGAGCAGCAGGGTGCGGGGGTCCGACCCGGACAGCGGAGTGGTCGCGGTGGCCAGGAGCGCGTTCACGATGACTCCGAGCCCGGTCGCGGCGGCGACCAGCGAGATTCCGCTGGTCACGAGGGTGCTCGCCTGGCGCACAGCGGCGGTCCGCCGACGCACCACCCCGCGGTGATAGACCCAGATCAGGCCGCCGACGAGGGCTGCAGCAATCGCCGGCCCCAGCGGCTCACACACCACCGCAACGGCGTCGGTGCGGTCGACGGCCAGCCGTAGCAGCACGAACACGACGGTGCCGGTACCGGCTAGGGTCAGCAGGGCACCACCCAGGATGCCGACGCCGACCAGGGCCACCCCGGCCAGGGCGGTCCCGGCGGTGCGGCCACCGTCGCGGCGCCAGTGCCACCACCAGACCAGAGCGCCGCCGGCCGCCCAGACCAGGGCCTGCACGGCACCGGTCCACCAGGGCGACCCCACTGACCCGGCCGCACCATCCGTGCCCAGCCCGACGGCGAGGGCCTCGTCCACGAGCATCGTGAGCGCAGTCACCGCGCCGCCGGCCCCGATCACCAGCCCGAACGTGCCGCCGAGCACCGCGGCGGTGCCGGGCAGCCGAGTGGGCCGCCGGTCGGTTCGGCGCAGCACAAACCCGTGCCCGGCCCACACGCCCGCCCAGACCAGACCCGTCGCCGTCTCGGCTGTGACGGCCTCAGCGGTCACGGCGGCGGCGACGGCGCTCAGCAGCGCCGTGGCTGAAACGACCAGGGCGAGGGTGCCCATGCCCACCAGGTACAACGCCCAGGCCAGCGACGCCCGCTCCGGCGGATCGGCCAGGCGGCGCCAGGCGAACCAGCCCAGAACCGCCGCCAACGGTCCAGCGATCAGGGTGAAGGTCAGCGACACCGCGAGGCCGACGGTGTCGGTGCCGGCGAGCTGCTCACCGGTGACCACGTCGAACAGCCGGCCCAACAGGTCGCTCACACCGCTCGCCGTGAGCACCACCAGCACGAAGAGGATTGTGTACACCATGACCCTGCGCACGATCGGTGCGGCACCTGGTCGCGGCGAGGTCGCCGCCGTCATCGCGGTCACGGGGTGTCTCCCTGGCTGCGGGGCGGGCACACGGTGAGTCGCCACGGCGCCTCGTCGATGAGCCAGTCTTCGTCGACCCGCACCAGCTCGAAGGCCTCCTCTGCTTCATACTCCGACGACCCGAACGGGCCGCTGCCGTACGAGGTGACGATCAGCACCCGCACGTCGGCGGTCGAGCCTCGTTCGGTGGTGTCGACGAGGTTGATCCGGATGTCGTCGGTGGCCGACGAGTCCGCCGCGGTCTCCCCGCTGTCGCAGTCCGCCAGTACGGCAGCGCTCAGGTAGCGGGCCGCGCTCGTCTCATCGCCGTCCAACACCGCCGTCGAATATCGCTGCACCACCCCGCCGGGCGTGCCGGCGTCGAGGAGGGCGGGCTCGCTCTGGGTGAACACCACGACGAGAGCCACCGCGACGAGAAGGATGATCAGGCCCAGGACCACCCAGAGCGCCGGGTCTCGCCGGGCGGGCGATGCGGGAGTCGGAGGAACAGCAGAGGTCATATCGAGAGCATGGCGTATCCGCCGCTGCGGCACCACATAGGCTGGTCACGTGTCGACGCTCAGTGATCTCGTACTTGCCCAAGGCCGCAACAGCGCGGAGGACGTCGACTGGCTGCACATGCTGGTCTCCGACGGCCAGCTGCTGGCCGACCTCGCCTTCGCCGACATCGTCGTGTGGGTGCCGACGCTCGGTGGCAGCTTCGTCGCCGTCGCCCACGCCCGGCCGTCCAGCGCCGCCACCCTGTTCTACCGGGACTTCGTGGGCCAGGAGATCAAGGCCGAATGGCGCAAGCAGGTGACCGAGGCCTTCGACACCGCGAAGATCATCGACACCACGGCGCCGGACTGGTACGAGGAGACCCCCACCAGGGTGAGGGCCATCCCGGTGCGCCGCCGCATCAGTTCCAGCGGCGCCGAGATCACTCCGGAGCCCATCGCCGTACTCACCCGGCACACCAACCTCAGCGAGACGCGCACCCCCGGCCGTCAGGAGCTGACCTTCAACGACTGCGCGAACGACCTGTTCGCCATGATCGCTTCCGGCGACTTCCCCGACCTGGGTGCCCCGACCGGTCCTCGGCGCGGCGCCCCCCGGGCGTCGGATGGCCTGATCCGGCTGGATCTGGACGGCGTCACCACTTTCGCCAGCCCCAACGCGCTCTCCGCGTTCAACCGGATGGGCTTCGCCGACGAACTCGAGGGCGAGTCGCTGGCCGAGGTGACGACGAGCCTGCTCTCCGGCAAGGCCGTGGTCGACGAGTCCCTGCCTCTGGTTGTGACCGGCCGGGCCCCGTGGCGCACCGACATCGAGGCCCGAGGGGTGACGGTGTCGCTGCGCGCCATCCCGATCCGCAACCGGGGCGAACGGATCGGCGCCATCGTGCTCTCCCGCGATGTGACCGAGCTGCGGCACCAGGAGCGCGAGCTGATCACCAAGGATGCCACCATCCGGGAGATCCACCACCGGGTCAAGAACAACCTGCAGACCGTGGCGTCGCTGCTGCGCATCCAGGCGCGGCGCACCCACTCCGACACCGCCCGCGAGGCCCTCAACCAGGCCATGCGCCGGGTGGCGGCCATCGCCGTCGTGCACGACACCCTGTCCTCGGGCCTGAGCCAGAACGTGGACTTCGACGCCGTGTTCGACAGGGTACTGCTGCTGATCGCCGAAGTGGCCTCCGCGCACAACACCACGGCGCACCCGAAGTCGTCCGGCAGCTTCGGCATCCTGCCCAGCGCCTACGCCACCCCGCTGGCCCTGGCACTGACCGAGCTCGTCACCAACGCCGTCGAGCACGGACTCGCCGGCCGGGAGGGCGAGGTCGCCATCGAGGCCGAGCGCAACGAGGAGACCCTCACCGTGCGCGTCCGTGACAACGGTTCGGGGATGCCGGAGGGCAAGGTCGGATCCGGGCTCGGCACCCAGATCGTCCGCACGCTCATTCAGGGTGAGCTCAGCGGCACGATCGACTGGCACACCATGATGGACAGCGGCACAGAAGTCACCATCGAGATCCCGCTGCGCTTCATGGAATTCGACTGATCGAATCAACCGGCGGCACCGCGTCGCGATACAACAAAACGGGCGAGCAGCCGAAGCTGCTCGCCCGTTCAGAAGCTAGAGGAGAGGCTCTAAGAGGCGCGGCGTGCGCGGGCGGCGCGGCGCTTGAGGGCGCGGCGCTCGTCTTCGCTGAGGCCGCCCCAGACGCCGGAATCCTGCCCGGTCTCGAGAGCGTACTGAAGGCAAACCTCCGTGACGTTGCAGCGGGCACAAACGGATTTGGCCTTCTCGATCTGGTCGACTGCGGGACCAGTGTTACCGACCGGGAAGAAAAGTTCCGGGTCAGCGGTAAGGCAGGCTGCTTTATCGCGCCAATCCATAGGGGTGCTCCTTTATTGCGGGGGGATGCCTGGCCGATCGGCCGAAGATGCGGGGATGCCCAGGTTGCAGGAAGGTCAGATCTGCGAAGAGATCTGCTCACCACCCTGTGAGCGTCAACCGGGCCTTAAATATGGTCCCATAATAGGGATGTCAAATCAATAGTTTTGTATGGGATATCGCTGTGAGACAACCGTTCGACCCCAGCCAGGACGGCCTGGACGCGCCCAGGCCGGCCCGTCGGTCCCGCGCGCTCATCGCGCTGGTGCTGCTCCTGGCCGCCGAAGCCGCCCTGCTCTGGGCGGCCGTGCTGTGGTTGATCCTGGAGCTGCTGACCGATCAGCCCGCCTCCTTCGCCAGCGCACTGGCGATTCTGGTGCTCACCATCGTCGCCGCGGTCTGGGTGTCGGCCATCACCGTCGGCGCGCTCCGCGGGCGTTCCTGGATCCGGGCGGCGGCCGTGACCTGGCAGCTGGTTCAGGTCTTCGTCGCCATCGGCTGTTTTCAGGGCCTGTACGCCAGGCCGGACCTCGGCTGGGCGCTGCTCATCCCGTCGGTGCTCGTGATCGTGCTGCTGTTGACCCGCAGCGTGGTCGAGGCCACGAGCCGCCGCGAGCCCTAGTTAGATCCCGAGCTTCTTGCGCAGGCTGGCAACGTGGCCGGTGGCCTTCACGTTGTAGAGGGCCAGTGTCACCAGACCGGCTTCATCGATCACGAAGGTCGAGCGCAGCACGCCCGTGACGATTTTGCCGTAGAGGTTCTTCTCTCCCCAGGCGCCGTAGGCGCGGTGAACGGCGAGGTCCTCGTCGCTGAGCAGCGGGAAGGTGAGGTGATCCTTTTCGGCGAAGGTCGCCAGCTTCGCCATGGTGTCCTTGGACAGGCCGAGCACCTGGTAGCCGGCTGCGGCGAGCGAGCCCAGGCTGTCGCGGAAGTCGCAGGCCTGGGTGGTGCAGCCCGGGGTCATGGCGGCCGGGTAGAAGTACACCACGACCTTCTGGCCGCGGTAGGAGGCCAGGCTGACGGAGGCGCCGTCCTGGTCGGTGAGGGTGAAGTCTGGGGCCGTGTCGCCGGCTGCGAGCCGCGTGGAATCCGTCATGGAACCCACGCTACCGGTCAGTTCTCACCCGGGCGGTGCGCCGGCGCGGCCGCGAAGGTGGCCAGGAGGCGCTGGAGCGAGTCCAGGCGGGCCTTCCCGGTGTCGCCCAGGGTCCCGGCAGCCACGGCCTCGTTGATGGCGCAGTCCGGCGAGCTGGGCAGGTGCGTGCAGCCGCGCGGGCACTTCTCGGCGATGGTGGCCAGGTCGGTGAAGGCGCGCAGGATGTTGTCGGTGTTGATGTGGCCCAGGCCGAAGGAGCGCACGCCGGGGGTGTCGATGACCCAGCCGCGTCCGGCCTCCGTTTCGAGCCGCAGCGAGATCGTCGACGAGGAGGTGTGCCGGCCGCGGCCGGTGACGGTGTTGACCACGCCGACGGCGCGGTGCGCGTCGGGCACGAGGGCGTTCACCAGGGTGGACTTGCCCACGCCGGAGTGGCCCACGAAGACGGTGTCGTGGCCGACCAGCGCCGCGGAGATTTCCTCGAGGGGCATGGCGTCGTCGCGGCTCTGGAATACGGGCAGGTCCAGGCCGGCGAAGTTGTTCAGGAACTCGGCGGGGTCGGCGAGGTCGGTCTTGGTGATGCAGAGGATGGGGGAGACCCCGGCGTCGTAGGCGGCGACGAGGTAGCGGTCGACGAGACGGATGCGCGGTTCCGGGTTGGCCGCGGCCACCACGATGAGCATTTGGTCGGCGTTGGCCACGATCACGCGCTCCACGGCGTCGGTGTCGTCGGCGCTCCGGCGCAACAGGGTCTCGCGGGCCACGATGCGCACGATGCGGGACAGGCTGCCCTCGGCGCCGGTGGTGTCGCCGACGATGTCGACGCGGTCGCCGGTGACGACGGCGTGCTTGCGCAACTCGCTGGCGCGCGCGGCGGTGACCCGGCGTTCGGTGGGTTCGTTCTCGTCGAGCATCACCGTGTAACGGCCGCGGTCGACCGAGAGGATTCGTCCGGTCAGGGCGTCGCCGTGCTCCGGCCGGGTCTTGGTGCGCGGTTTGGTGCCCTTACGGCCCGGGCGAATCCGCACGCTCGATTCGTCGAACTCCGGCTCATCGTCATCCGGGCTCGACCACCAGGTCATTCTGTGCCCGTCACGAAGCGACCGGCCCGGACACCAGGCCGTGCCACAGCTCGGCGAACTGCGGGAGGGTCTTCGCCGTCGTGCCGATGTTCTCCACCTCGACACCCGCGACGACCAGCCCGAGCAGCGCTCCGGTGGTGGCCATCCGGTGGTCGTCGTAGCTGTGCCAGGTGCCGCCGTGCAACGGCCGCGGCTCGATGGCGAGTCCGTCCGGCAGTTCGGTGACGTGGCCGCCGAGATTGTTGATCTCCGTCGCCAGGGCGGCGAGCCTGTCGGTCTCGTGGTGGCGGATGTGGCCGATGCCGGTGATGGTGCTCGGGGAGTCGGCCAGGGCGGCCAGGCCCACCAGGGTGGGGGCCAGCTCGCCGCCGGTGGACAGGTCGAGGTCCACCCCGGTGATCCGGCCGGTGCCGGTGACCGTGAGCCTGTCGCCGTCGACGGTGACGGTGGCGCCGAAGCGCGGCAGCAGTTCGGCCAGGTGGGCGCCCACCTGGGTGGTCGTGGTCGGCCAGCCCGTGATGGTGACGCTGCCGCCGGCGACCAGAGCCGCGGCCAGGAACGGGGCGGCGTTGGAGAGGTCGGGTTCGATGTCGACCTCGGTGCCGCGGATCGGACCCGGTTCGACACACCAGACGCCGACCTCGGGGCTGGTGACGGTGACGCCGCGCTGCGCAAGGGTGTGAATGGTCATCTCGATGTGCGGCAGGCTCGGCAGGCGCTCGCCGGAGTGGCGCAGCCGCAGGCCGTTGGTGAAGCGGGGGGCCGCGAGCAGCAGGCCGGACACGAACTGGCTGGAGGAGGACGCGTCGATGGTCACCTCGCCACCGTCCAGGCCGCCGGTGCCGTGCACCGTGAACGGCAGGGCACCGCGACCGTCGTCGTTGATGTCGGCGCCCAGCGCGCGCAATGAACTGATCGTGGTCTTCATAGGTCGGCGTTTGGCGCCGGCGTCACCGTCGAAGGTGGTCGGGCCCAGCGCGAGCGCGGCCACCGGCGGCAGGAACCGCATCACGGTGCCGGCCAGACCGCAGTCGATCGTGGTGGAACCGAACAGCTCGCCGGGCGTGATGCGCAGGTCGGGGCCATATTCGCCGTCACCGTCGACGGACTCGATGGTTGTGCCGAGCTGCCGCAGCGCGGCAACCATGAGGTCGCTGTCCCGCGAGTGCAGCGGGGCGCGCAGCACCGAGGGCGCGTCGGCCAGGGCAGCCAGGACGAGTTCACGGTTGGTCAGCGACTTGGAGCCGGGCAGCGACAGGGTTGCCGTCAGCGCTCGCGGCGCGACGGGGGCCGCCCACAGGGCATCCGTCTCTTCGGGCGAATTGTCGCCGTATGGATCGAACTCCGGCTTGGAATATCTCGAGATCAACATCGGTTATCAGAATAGTCGGGATTGCCGATACACAGTGAGGCACAGGAGGTCACGTGAGCGCATCCACGCTTATGGAACGCACGGCCGCGACGCCCAGTGGCGTCGACGGCTTAGAATTGCCCGTGATGACAACAGATACAACTGCCACGCGGGACCTGTTCGAAGCACAGGCCATGCCGTTCATCGACCAGCTCTACGCAGCGGCGATGCGGATGACACGGAACCCCTCTGACGCCCAGGACCTCGTGCAGGAAACCTTCGTCAAGGCGTTTGCGTCGTTCAAGCAGTTCGAGCAGGGCACCAACCTCAAGGCGTGGTTGTACCGGATCCTCACGAACACCTTCATCAACACCTATCGCAAGAAGCAGCGTGAGCCCTACCAGGGCACCATCGACGACCTCGAGGACTGGCAGCTGGGCGGCGCGGAATCCACGACGGCGACGTCGAGCCGCTCCGCGGAAGCCGAAGCGATCGACCACCTGCCCGACAGCGCCGTCAAGGACGCCCTCCAATCGATCCCGGAGGACTTCCGCCTGGCGGTGTACTTCGCCGACGTCGAAGGCTTCTCCTACCAGGAGATCGCCGAAATCATGAAGACCCCCATCGGAACGGTGATGAGTCGCCTGCACCGTGGCCGCCGCCTGCTGCGCGAGCTGCTGGCCGGTTACGCCCTCGAGCGCGGACTCGGCACCGGCCAGAGCGCACCGATCAAGAAGACATCCGGGAGCACAGGAAAATGACCGATTGCGGTTGCGAGAAGGCCAAGGCCGAACTCGAAGAGTATCTGCACAACGAACTCCGCAAGGAGGACGCCATCGACATCCGGGAGCACCTGGAGCACTGCCCGGACTGTCGCAGCGAACACCACGTCGGGCGCACCCTCACCGAGGTGATGCAGCGGGCCTGCAAGGAGACCGCTCCCGAGGACCTGCGCGATCAGGTCTTGCTGCGGCTGCGTGCCATCCAGTCAGCGCACTGACGGCAGGCGCACTAGCCGATCCGCGCCACCTTCACTTCGATCGTCGTCACGGCAGGGTCGCCTGACTCGACGAAGTACTCCTCGATGGTGTCGTAGACCCTGCGGCAGACCTCCGTCGCCGCGTCAGCGTCCGCGATGCCGATGGCGACGGATGCCGTGACGCCCTCGTCCGTCTCGGTCAGTGTGACGAATTCCGGAGCCGTCGGCTTCGCCGTGATCGCCCCGACAACCTGGTGCACCACGGTGGCCACGATGGGCGCTGCCGGGTAGAGTTCGTCAACGCCCGGAACCTGTTCGACGGCTGCGGCCAGCTCCTCGGTCGGCTTCGTGGATGTGCTCATGACATCTCCAGTCTCGGGGGAGCGGGTGGTACCAGATCAGTGTAGATCTTCGGCGCTGAAAAAACTTTCCTGCGAATCCGTGACGAATCGAGCGTGGGCCGCGTCGTAACTTAGACGATGCAATTTCTGCCCTCATCGAGGACTACCAAGGAGTTTCCAGATGTTCAGTAGCACCCCCGAGCAGCCGACCTCGGCCACCACCCTGCCGGCCAACGCCGGCGAGGTGACCGACGGTGCTGTCGACAGGGTGGGGCAGGGCGTCACGACCATCAAGGACAGCGTCATCGCCAAGGTGGCCGGTCTGGCCGTGCGCGAGGTAGCGGGCGTGCACTCCCTGGGCAGCGTGCCGACCAGGGCCCTCGGTGCGATCCTCGACGCCATCAGCAGTGCCGACGTCAACCCCGGCATCTCCGTCACGGTGAGCGACGACGACGTCGCCGTCGAAATCGTGCTCGTCGCCGACTATCCGGTGCCCCTGACGGCTCTCGCCGATCAGGTCCGCGCCGCGACGACGCGAGCCATCGAAGGTTTGGTGGGAATCGCGGTGTCAACCGTGAACGTGACCATCACAGACATTTACGTGGCCAAGGAACCCGAAGACAATGACGTCGCTTAGGTTCCCGGCCGCGTAATCAAGCCGGCTCGCAAGAGCCCGGTCGGACATGCACAGCACGTCCGAAACACCAGCAGTACCCACACCAACAGAAATGAGACACTCCATGGGGTTTTTCGGATTCCTTCTTCTCGGCCTCCTCGCGGGCGCCATCGCCAAGCTGATCCTCCCGGGCAACCAGGGTGGCGGATGGTTCATCACCCTTCTGCTCGGCGTTGTCGGCGCACTGCTCGGCGGATTCCTCGGTAGCGCCCTCTTCGGCGCACCGCTTGAAGACTTCTTCTCCATCCAGACGTGGCTTCTCGCCATCGGCGGATCCATCATCGTTCTGCTCATCTACGGCTTCGCCGTGGGCCGTCGCAAGGCGTAACAGCAGCGGGGTCTCCCCGGAGTGAAAAGGCGGCACTCGCACCCACAGGGTGCGGGTGCCGCCTTTTTCGATTTCCCGGTCACGATCTTCCAACTTTCGGACGACGCAGCGGTTTGCACGCTCGCCTACGCTCGGGACTGTGATGAAGACGACTGACCCCGCACCGCACTCAGACCCGGAGCGCCGGACCAGACGGACCGGCTCCGGCAGCCGGGTGCCGCTCTGGCTGCGCATCCTGATACCCACGATTTTGATCCTGGTCTGGTTCGTCATGTTCGGTGCCGGCGGGGCGTCGTTCGGCCGGATCAGTGACGTGTCCACCAACGACCAGGTGCAGCAGCTGCCGGCCAGCGCCGACGCCACCAAGGTGCAGGCGTTGCAGGCCGAGTTCCGGGGGGATGACGTGCTGCCCGGTGTGTTGATCTACGAACGCTCCGGCGGACTCACCGAGGCCGACCAGGCCGCGATCACCGACCAGATCGCCGACCTGGCCCAGCTGGACGGCGTCGTCACCGAAAGCGTGTCGCCGGCGATCTTCTCCGAGGACGGGGAAGCGGCCGAGGCGATCCTCACCCTCGACACCGCCATCACCCCGGCCGACACCGTCGAGTCGATCCGCGCCTACCTCGCTGAGAACCCCATCGAGGGCGTCGATACCTATGTCACCGGACCGGCGGGCCTGATCGCCGACCTCACCGGTGCGTTCGCCGGCATCGACGGCATCCTGCTGCTCACCGCCCTCGCGGCCGTGCTGGTGATCCTCGTGATCGTCTACAGATCGCCGCTGCTGCCCGTCATCGTGTTGTTCACCAGCCTCGCGGCGCTCTGCGCCTCGGTGCTCGTGGTCGTCGCGCTGGCCAGCGCAGATGTGCTGATCCTGACCGGACAGACGCAGGGCATCCTGTTCATCCTCGTGATCGGGGCAGCGACGGACTATTCGCTGCTCTACGTCGCCAGGTTCCGCGAAGCCCTGCGGGACCACGAGAAGAAGTGGGATGCGACGCTCGTCGCCCTGCGCGGTTCGTTCGAGCCGATCCTGGCCGCCGGCGGCACCGTGATCGTGGGTCTGCTGTGCCTGCTGTTCAGCGACCTGAACTCCAACAAGGCCCTCGGCCCGGTCGCCGCGATCGGTATCGGCTTCGCCCTCCTGGCCGCACTGACCCTGCTGCCGGCGCTGATGCTCTGGGCCGGCCGTGCCGCGTTCTGGCCGGTGCGCCCGAAACTCGGCTCCGCCCACCCCGGCCTCGACGGCGACAACGCGAAGGGGGCCTGGCCGTGGCTGGCCAGGCTGATCAGCCGCCGGGCCCGGCTCATCTGGGTCGCAAGCACGCTCCTTCTCGCCGTCGCCGCCATCGGCGCGTTCCAGTTCAAGGCGGATGGCGTTTCACAGAGCGAATTCGTACTCGGCACCTCAGAGGCCCGGGACGGCCAGGCCGTGGTCGGGGAGCACTTCCCCGGCGGATCCGGCACCCCCGCCGTCATCATCGGCCCGGAGTCGGAGCTGCAGGCGATGACCGATGTGCTGCTCGCCAACGACGGCATCGATTCCGTCACCGTGCTCTCCGAGGAGTCCGTCAGCGGCACCCTGCCGGTGACCGGCGACGGTGTGCAGGCGTTCGGCCCTCCGGGCACCCCGGTGGGCGAGCCGACGGTGATCGATGGCGACGTGATGCTGCAGGCGACCCTCACCGACGTGGGCGACTCCGCCCCGGCCGAAGCCACGGTTCGCGAGCTCCGGGTGGCCCTGGACGACGTGGCCGGCACCGTGCTGGTCGGCGGCACCACGGCCATCGCCGTGGACACCACCGACACGGCCATCCATGACCGCAACCTGATCATCCCGATCATCCTCGGCGTGATCCTGGTAATCCTGATGCTGCTGCTGCGCTCGATCCTCGCGCCGGTGCTGCTGATAGCCACCGTCGTGCTCTCGTTCGCCGCCGCGCTCGGTGTGGCGTCGTGGGTCTTCGACGGCCTGCTCGGGTTCCCCGGCGCTGACCCGGTTGTTCCGCTGTACGGATTCGTCTTCCTGGTGGCCCTCGGGATCGACTACAACATCTTCCTGATGACCAGGGTGCGAGAAGAGTCCATCCGGTTCGGGACCCGGACCGGGATCCTGCGCGGACTCGTCGCCACGGGCGGGGTGATCACGTCGGCCGGTCTGGTGCTCGCCGCCACGTTCGCCGCGCTGGGCGTGCTGCCGATCCTGTTCCTGGCCCAGCTCGCGTTCATCGTCGCGTTCGGGGTGCTGCTGGACACCTTCGTGGTGCGCTCGCTGCTGGTGCCGGCCCTGGCCCACGACATCGGCCCGAAGATCTGGTGGCCGAGCAAGCTCGCCAAGTCCTGACCGCCTCGTACGAAGAAGGGCCGCACCCTGGCGGGTGCGGCCCTTCTTCGTGTGCGTTGCGTTAGAGGGTGAGTGCGCTCTTGAGCAGCTCGGTCTGTTCCGCGGCGTGACGCTTGGCCGAACCGGCGGCGGGAGACGCGGACGCGGCCCGCGAGAACAGGCGGATCGGGCGCGTGCCGAGCTTGTTCGTCTGCAGGTAGAAGAACGGCCAGGCACCCTGGTTCTCCGGCTCGTCCTGCACCCAGGCCAGTTCGGCGTTCGGGTACTGCTCGGCGACCTGCTTCAGTTCGGCGCCGGGCAGCGGGTAGAACTGCTCCAGGCGCACCAGGGCGATCTCGGGGTTCGGGTTCTTCTCCAGGTCGGCCAGCAGGTCGTAGTACAGCTTGCCGGCCATGAACAGCACCCTCTTGACGGCGGCCTTGTCCTGGATCCGCGCATCGTCGATCACCGGTTCGAACTTGCCGCTGGTGAAGTCGGCGACCGGGCTGGTCGCTCCGCGCAGGCGCAGCATCGACTTCGGTGTGAAGACGATCAGCGGGCGACGCGGACGCATGTACGCCTGGCGGCGCAGCAGGTGGAAGTACGACGCCGGCGTCGACGGGCGGGCGACGGTCATGTTGTTCTCGGCGCACATCTGCAGGTACCGCTCGATCCGGGCGGACGAGTGGTCGGGGCCCTGACCCTCGTAGCCGTGCGGGAGCAGCAGCACAACGCTGGAACGCTGGCCCCACTTCTGCTCGGCCGAGGAGATGAACTCGTCGATGATGGTCTGGGCGCCGTTCGCGAAGTCACCGAACTGGGCCTCCCAGAGCACGAGGGCATCGGCCCGCTCCACGGAGTAACCGTATTCGAAGCCCATCGCCGCGTATTCGCTGAGCAGGGTGTCGTAGATCCAGAACCTGGCCTGGTTCTCGCTGAGATTTGCCAGCGGCAACCACTCCTGGCCGTTCATCCGGTCGTGCAGCACCGCGTGACGCTGCACGAAGGTGCCGCGGCGGGCATCCTGGCCGGCGAACCGCACCGGAGTGCCCTCCAGCAGCACCGACCCGAGCGCGAGCAGTTCGCCGAAGCTCCAGTCGATGTTGCCGTTGCGGCTCATATCGAGGCGCTTCTGCAGCAGCTGCTGCAGCTTGTTGTGCACGGTGAACCCGGCCGGCTTGTTGTTGAAAGTGTCGCCGATGAGGTGCACGACGCTTTCGGGCACCCCGGTGGTCTCGGGTTCACCGACGGCGTCGTCAGGGGCGCCGTGGCCGGCGAGTCCGCGGGCCGCCGCGGCCGCTTCGCCGGGCGTGATGATCGGGATCGACGAGGTCTGGGCGGCGTGCGTTTCCAGGAACGCCCGTTCCAGGCGGTCCTGGAAGTCGGCGTGGGCCGCTTCGAACTCCGCCTGGGTGATGTCGCCGCGTCCGACCAGCGCCTCGGTGTAGAGCTTCCGCACGCTGCGCTTGGCCTCGATGAGGTTGTACATCAACGGCTGCGTCATCGAGGGGTCGTCGCCCTCGTTGTGGCCGCGTCGGCGGTAGCAGACGAGGTCGATCACGACGTCGCGCTTGAATTCCTGCCGGTACGCGAACGCCAGTTCGGCGACCCGCACGACGGCTTCGGGGTCGTCGCCGTTCACGTGGAAGATCGGGGCCTGGATGGTCTTGGCCACGTCGGTGGAGTACACCGAGGTGCGGCCCTCACCGGGAGGCGTGGTGAAGCCGACCTGGTTGTTGACGACGAGGTGGATGGTGCCGCCGGTGCGGTAGCCGCGCAGCTGAGACATCTGCAAGGTCTCGAGCACCACGCCCTGGCCGGCCATGGCGGCGTCGCCGTGCACCAGGACGGGCAGGGTGGAGAACGTGCCGATGGGCTTGCGGTCCTGCTTGGCGCGCACGATGCCCTCGAGCACACCGTCGACGGCCTCGAGGTGGGACGGGTTGGCGGCCAGGTACACGGCCACCTCCTCGCCGTTGGTGCCGCGGAAGGTGCCCTCGGTGCCGAGGTGGTACTTGACGTCGCCGGAGCCCTGCACGCTGCGGGGGTCCTGGGTGCCCTCGAACTCGCGGAAGATCTGGCCGTAGGTCTTGCCGGCGATGTTGGTGAGCACGTTCAAGCGGCCGCGGTGGGCCATGCCGATGCAGACCTCGTCGAGGCCGGCCTCCGCGGAGCCCTGCAGGATCGCGTCGAGCAGCGCGATAGTGGACTCGCCGCCCTCGAGGCTGAAGCGTTTCTGGCCGACGTACTTGGTCTGCAGGAACGTCTCGAACGCCTCGGCCTCGTTGAGCTTGCCGAGAATGCGCATCTGCTCGTCGTGGGTGGGCTTGACGTAGGTCTTCTCCATTTTCTCCTGCACCCACTTGCGCTGGGCCGGGTCCTGGATGTGCATGTACTCGATGCCCGTCGTGCGGCAATACGAGTCCCGCAGCACGCCGAGGATGTCGCGCAGCAGCATCGTGCGCTTGGTGCCGAAACCACCGGTGATGAACTCGCGGTCCAGGTCCCAGAAGGTGAGGCCGTGGCTGGCGATGTCCAGGTCAGGGTGGGTGCGCTGCTGGTACTCGAGCGGGTCGATGTCGGCCATCAGGTGGCCGCGCACGCGGTAGGCGTTGATCAGTTCCTGCACGCGGGCGGTCTTGTCGACGGCGCTGGCCAGGTCGACGCTGATGTCGGGGGCCCAGTGGATGGGGTCGTACGGGATCCGGATCGCGGCGAAGATGTCTTCGTAGAAGTTGTGCTGGCCGATGAGCAGCTCGTGCACGATCTTGAGGAACTCACCCGAGCCGGCACCTTGGATGACCCGGTGGTCGTAGGTGCTGGTGAGGGTGATGGTCTTGGAGATGGCCAGGCTGGTGAGCGTCTTGACGCTCGCGCCCATGAACTCGGCCGGGTAGTCGAGCGCGCCCGCGCCGATGATGCAGCCCTGGCCCTTCATCAACCGCGGCACCGAGTGCACGGTGCCGATGCCGCCGGGGTTGGTCAGTGACACCGTGGCGCCGGAGAAGTCGTCGGCGGTGAGCTTGCCCTTGCGGGCGCGGCCGACCAGGTCTTCGTAGCTGGTCAGGTACTCGCCGAAGGTCATGGTGTCGGCCCGCTTGATGGCCGGGACCATCAGCGAGCGGGTGCCGTCGGGCTTGGGTAGGTCGATTGCGATGCCCAGTCCCACGTGGGCGGGGGCGATCACCGAGGGCTTGCCGTCCTGCTCGTCGTAGTAGACGTTCTGGCTGGGGAACATCTTGAGCGCCCGGATCAGTGCCCACCCGATCAGGTGGGTGAACGACACCTTGCCGCCGCGGGCCCGCTTCATGTGGTTGTTGATCACGATGCGGTTGTCGATGAGGAGCTTCGCCGGGATGGTGCGCACGCTCGTCGCGGTGGGCACGGTGAGGCTGGTGGCCATGTTGGCCGCGAGGCTCTTGGCCATGCCGCGGAGCGGGGTGACGACATCCTGCGGGGGAGTGGGCGCGACGGCGGAGACCACGGGCTGTGGGGTGGTGATCGGGGCGTCGGCGGGAACCGGCTCCGGCTTGGGGGCGATCGACGTGGTGCGGGCCGTGCGCGGGCCGCCGAGAACGGGGATCGGCGCGGTGATCGGGTGCGCTTCGGCCGTCGGCGTCGCGGGTTCCTCTGCCAGCGGGGGAACCTCTGCGGCGGCGGGGGCGATGCTCGAGGCAGCACCCTCGAAGGCCGGGGCGTCCTGCTCTGCCTGCTTCGGCGCCGTTGCACTCTGGTGGTAACTGTCCAGAATCGGCCACCAGGCCCGATCCACCGAGTTCTTGTCGATGAGGTAACGTTCGTAAAATTCGTCTACGAGCCATTCGTTGGCTCCGAATTCAGCAGAGGCCGTTTCTTCGGACCCACCGCCGGTCAACTGGTTCGACACAGCTGATCGCCCACTCTCTTCGTTGATTCTGATTGTCCATGGCGATCACAACCGCCGGGTCAGTGTGTTGATATCAAGACTAATCCCATCGAGGTGCTGCACCGGTACGGCTTGGGAGGACTAGCGTTAAAAACATGCAGTTCTATGGAGCGGTTCCCCGCCACGATTTGACCTATTCCGACGTCTTCCTGGTGCCCAGCCAGTCTGCGATCAGCAGTCGGCTCGACGTGTCCCTCGCGCCGGGAGACGGCACCGCGGCCACGATCCCGATCGTCTCGGCCAATATGAACTCGGTGACCGGTCCCCGGCTGGCGGCATCTCTCGCCCGGCGTGGCGGCCTCGGCGTGTTGCCGCAGGACATGCACCTGCAGGACCTGGATGCGGCCATCCGCTGGGTGAAGTCGCAGCCCGTGCAGTACGACACCCCGTTCGTGTTCGCCCCCGACGCCACCGTGGCCGACGCGCTGCGCCAGGTCCCGCCGGTCACCGGTCAGGGCCTGGTCATCCACGACGGTGACGATACCTACCTGGGCTGCATCGACGCGGCCAGGCTCGCCTCGGCGTTACCGGACGCCCGCCTGGGCGATCTGCTGCACGGCCCGCTCACCTCCCTCGACGCCGAAGACATCGACGGGCCGCGCAGCGCTTTCGACGTGATGACGGCCGCCGACCTCGACTTCGCGCCGGTGTTGCTGCGCGGCAAGCTGATCGGCACGCTCAGCCGCAAGAGCGCCCTGCGCTCCACGCTGTACCAGCCGGCCGTGGATGCGTCCGGCCGGCTCCTCGTCGCCGCCGCCGTCGGGATCAACGGCGACGTCGCCGCCAAGGCCCGCGCGCTCGCCGCCGCCGGCGTCGACGTGCTCGTGCTCGACACCGCGCACGGCCACCAGGCCGGCATGATCCGCGCGCTGCGCACGGTTTCGGAGCTCAAGCTCGGCATCCCCATCGTGGCCGGCAATGTGGTCACCGCCGACGCCGTCGAGCACCTCGTCGGCGCCGGGGCGAACATCATCAAGGTGGGCGTCGGGCCCGGCGCCATGTGCACCACCCGGATGATGACGGCCGTGGGGCGCCCGCAGTTCTCCGCCGTGATCGAGACCGCCGAAGCCGCCGGCAAGCTCGGCGCACACGTCTGGGCGGATGGCGGGGTGCGCTACCCGCGCGACGTGGCGCTCGCGCTCGCCGCCGGGGCCGCGTCGGTGATGATCGGGTCCTGGTTCGCGGGCACCATCGAAGCGCCGGGCACCCTGGACACGGACGCATCCGGCGCCCTCTACAAGGAGAGCTGGGGCATGGCATCGACCAAGGCCGTGCAGCAGCGCTTCGACAGGCTCGACGCCTACGAACTGGCCCGCAAAACCCTGTTCGCCGAGGGCATCTCGTCCTCGAAGATCTACCTGGACCCGTTGCGTCCCTCGCTCGAAGACCTGCTCGACATGATCACCTCCGGGGTGCGCAGCTCGTTCACCTACGCGGGGGCGGCCAGCGTGGCCGAATTCCACGACCGGGCGAAGGTCGGAATCCAGTCCGCAGCCGGCTACGAAGAGGGCAAGGCGCTCGTGGTTTCCTGGTAACGCAGGCGTGTTACCGCGCAGGCAGCCCCGGTATAGTTGACCCTCTAATGGACGACCCCCCTTCTGCGAATTCACCCGACCATAAACCCTCGCCCGTGACCCGCGGCGGTGCTGCCCGTGTATGAGTGGATCATGCTCGGGATCGGCCTGATCCTGACCCTGGGCACGGGCCTGTTCGTGGCCAGCGAATTCGCGCTGGTCAACCTCGACCGATCCGACCTCGAGGCACGCCGCGACCGCGGGGAAACCCGCCTGGCGATGACCATCGCCGCGCTCAAGATCACCTCGACGCACCTCTCCAGCGCCCAGCTGGGTATCACCCTGACGACCCTGCTCACCGGGTATGCGCTGGAGCCCGCGATCAGTTCCCTGCTCGCGGGACCGCTGGGCCTCGTCGGCATCCCCGAGCCCGCGGTGCCGGTGGTGGGATCGGCCGTCGCCATCGTGCTCGCGACCCTGGTCTCGATGATCGTCGGTGAGCTCGTGCCCAAGAACTTCGCCCTGGCGCTGCCGATCCAGACCGCCAAGGTCGTCATCCCGTTCCAGACCGTGTTCACCACGGTGTTCAAGCCCGCGGTGACCGTGCTGAATGAAAGCGCCAACGGCCTCCTCCGGATGGTCGGCATCGAACCCAAGGAAGAGATCTCCGGGGCCCGCACTGCCGAGGAACTCTCCTCGCTCGTGCGCCGGTCCGCCAGCGCCGGCCTGCTTGAGGCCGACACGGCGACCCTGCTGCACCGCACCCTGCTGTTCTCCGGGCACACCGCATCCGACGTGATGACCCCCCGCCCCCGGCTCGCCAGCATTCAGCGCAACGCCAGCGCGCAGGCCGTCATCGACCTCACCAGGCAGACCGGCTACTCCCGCTTCCCCGTCATCGACGAGAGCGCCGACGACGTCGTCGGCATCGTCCACGTCAAGCAGGCCGTGGCCGTACCGCGCAAACGACGCTCGGACGTGCCGGTGTCGGCCCTGCAGTCTGAAGCGCTGCGCGTGCCGGAGACCATGAAGCTCGACGGGTTACTCGGCGAGCTGCGGGGCCGCGGCTTCCAGATGGCCGTCGTCGTCGACGAATACGGCGGAACCGCCGGCGTCGTCACCCTGGAGGACCTGGTGGAGGAACTCGTCGGCGAGGTCGCCGACGAGCACGACCGCACCAGGGCCGGCATCGTGCGCTCGCAGGGCTCCCTGACCTTCCCCGGCATGCTGCGGCCGGACGAGCTGCACGAGCGGGCCGGCCTGACCGTGCCAGAGGACGGCCCATACGAGACCGTCGCCGGCTACGTGATGAGCGAACTCGGCCGGCTGCCCGTCGTCGGCGACCTCGTGCGCATCGCCACCGGTGAACTGCGGGTGGAACGGCTCGACGGCCGTCGCATCGACCGTTTGCGCTACACCCCTGACCCTGTCGAACCCGGCGCGCCCGCGACCGGCGCCGTGCGCACCATCCAGAAGGCACCAGTGACCACTTCATCACAGACCAAGCGGGTGAGCGGCCGATGAACGACTGGGCCGGACTCGGCTGGCTGTTCGTGCTGCTGCTCGGCAACGCGTTCTTCGTCGCCGCCGAATTCGCCGTGATCTCAGCGCGCCGCTCCCAGATCGAACCCCTCGCGGAGGCCGGCAAGCGCAGCGCCAAGACCGCGCTGTGGGCCATGGAGCATGCCACGCTGATGCTGGCGACCTCCCAGCTGGGCATCACGGTGTGCTCGCTGCTGATCCTGAACGTGTCGGAGCCGGCGATCCACCACCTGCTGGAGATCCCGCTGAAGCTCACCGGGCTCCCCGAGGAGGCCATCGGCACCATCGCGTTCATCATGGCGCTGCTCATAGTGTCGTACCTGCACGTCGTCTTCGGCGAGATGGTGCCCAAGAACCTCTCATTCTCGATCCCCGACCAGGCCGTCCTGATCCTGGCCCCGCCGCTGGTGTTCTTCGGCCGCCTCGTCAAGCCCGTCATCGTTGCCCTGAACTCCACCGCCAACGGCGTGCTGCGCCTGTTCGGTGTTGCACCCAAGAACGAGGCTACGAGCACTTACACTCTCGACGAGGTGGCAACCATCGTCACGCAGTCCACCAGGGAGGGCGTGCTCAGCGACGACTCCGGCGCGCTGTCGGCGGCGTTCGAGTTCACCACCAAGACGGCCAAGGACATCGCCGTGCCGCTGGACCAGCTGGTCACCCTGCCGGAATCGGCCACCCCCGCCGACGTGGAGAAGGCCGTCACCCGGCACGGATTCTCGCGCTACGTGCTCGACTACGAATCCGGCGAGCCCAGCGGTTACATTCACCTCAAGGACGTGCTCGGCCTGGACGTCGACCCGGTCGACCCCGTCGACACCGGCAGGACCGGCTACACCGACCCGATCCCGGCCAAGCTGATCCGCCAACTGGTGTCGATCTTCGAGGACACCGACCTCGAGGATGCCCTGGCCACCATGCGCCGCTCCGGCGCACACCTGGCCCGCACCTTCACCGTCACCGGCGACGCCACCGGAGTGCTGTTCCTGGAGGACATCATCGAGGAGCTCGTCGGCGAAGTGCAGGACGCCACCCGCCGGCTCTAGGTGTCAGGCCGTTGCCAGCGCCGGCAACGCCGCGAGGATGCTCGTGATGACGCCCTCATCCAGGTTCGACGGAGCCTGGTGCCTGGCCCGCGCGCGGATGCTCGGGTGGCCGTTGGCGACGGCATAGGAGTGCCCGGCGGCGTCGAGCATCTCGGCGTCGTTCAGGTAATCGCCGAAGGCCATGGTCTGCTCCCGGCTGATGCCCAGGTGCTGCTGCAGACGGATGAGCGCCGTGCCCTTGTTGGCTCCCGGCCGCATGACGTCGACCCAGTTGGCGCCGGAGACGACAACATCGGCGGCCAGGTCGAGGGCGCGAACGGCCGGTCCGGTGCGGGTCTCGGCGCGGCCGGCGTCGAAAATCGCCAGTTTGAGCACGTCATCGTCCGCGGCGGCCACCGTGACATCGGCGACCGTTGCCAGGGCCGCGTAGTACGGACGCACCTGCGCGACGAAAGCCTCATCGGTCCGTTCGATGTACGCGGACCTGGCCCCGCACACCACGATGCCCAGGTCGGCGCCGGCGGCGGCCTGGGCCCGCACCCACTCGACGACCGGGGCGATGATCGATCCGACGACGGGTTCGATGGCGATGCTGACGCCGTCCCGCACAATGTTGGTGCCGTTCTCGGCGATGTAGACCAGCCCGTCCCGGTCGCCGAAGACGGCCTGCAGCGTCTGGTACTGACGCCCGCTTGCCGGGGAGAACAGGATCCCGGCCGCCAGGATGCTCTCCAGCAGCGGCCAGAAGCGCCCGGGGACCGCTCCGTCGGCGTCGAGCAGGGTGCCGTCCATGTCGCTGGCGATCAGGCGGATGTCGGTCGGCCGGCTGGTGGCGGTCTCACTCGGGTGGGTCATTCGGTCCAGCCTAGTTCTTCTCGCCCGGCGACGACCGGGCCCCCTCGTGGGCCCGGGGCACCCGGCGTACCCTGACAGGCATAGCTGGAAAGCGAGGACACACTCATGTTGAGTCAACTGGAAACCGTGGCGGTCCTGCCCGCCAGGGACATCAAGCGGGCCCGGTCCTTTTACACCGACAAGCTCGGCCTGGAGCCCACCGACGTCCGCGAGGGCGAGATGCGCTTCCGCACCCCCTCCGGCGGGTCGGTGCTGGTGTACGAAACCGAGAACGCGGGCACGGCCAAGAACACGGCCCTGATCTGGATGGCCGACGACGTCGACGCCGAGGTCGCCCGGCTGAGGGAGGCGGGCGTGGTGTTCGAGGAGTACGACCTGCCCGGCCTGAAAACCGAGAACGGCATTGCCACCACCGACCAGGAACGTGCCGCCTGGTTCAAGGACTCGGAGGGCAACATCCTCTGCGTCGCCCAGGAGGTATAGGTCGCTAGACCGCCGGCCAGGCTGCCCTGGCGTACTGGCCGGGCCAGTAGTCCAGTGGCACGCCCAGCTCGGCGGCGGCGCGGAGGGCGAAGTGCGGGTCGCGAAGGAACTCGCGGCCGAGCATGACGGCATCCGCCGCGCCGGAGGCAACGATCTCGTTAGCGTGTGCGGCCGTCGTGATGAGCCCGACGGCGTTGACCGGTACGGCGGCAGTGTCCTTGACGAATTGCGCCAGGGGAACCTGGTACCCGGGGGTCAGGGGAATCTGCACGCCGGTGACGTTGCCGCCGGAGGACACGTCGAAGAAGTCGGCCCCGGCCTGGGCGGCCCACCCGGCGACGACGGCGGTCTCCTCCACACTCCAACCGTCGACTGTGTAGTCGGTTGCGGAGAACCGCACCAGTAGCGGAACACTCTCGCCGACCTCGGCCCGGACGGCCTTCACCACGCGCAGGAGCAGGCGGGCCCGGTTCTCCAGTGAGCCGCCGAACTCGTCGGTGCGCAGATTGCTCAGCGGGGACAGGAACTGGTGCAACAGGTAGCCGTGGGCGGCGTGCAGTTCCAGGACGTCGAAGCCGGCGACGATGGCGCGTCGAGCGGCCGTGACGAAGTCGGCGACGACGGTATCGATGCCCGCGTGGTCGAGTGCCATCGGTGCCGCGTAGCCGGGGAAGGCGATGGCGGAGGGCCCCAGCGTCGGCCAGCCGCCCTGGTCGGCGGGCACGCTGCCGTGCAGGCTGGTGCCCCAGGCCGGCCAGGTGGACGCCTTCCGGCCGGCGTGGGCAAGCTGGATGCCGGCGGTGGCGCCCTGCCTGTGCAGATAGTCGACGATGTGCGCCCAGGCGGACGCCTGGGTGTCGTTCCAGATCCCGGTGTCCCGGTCGGTGATGCGGCCCTCCGGGCTGACGGCGGTGGCCTCGGTGACGATCAGCCCGGCGCCGCCCGCGGCCATCGAGCCCAGGTGCACCAGGTGCCAGTCGGTCGGCACGCCGTCCCGCTCGATGACGGAGTACTGGCACATCGGCGCGACCCAGAGCCGGTTGCGAATGACAACCTCGCGCAGGCTGATCGGGTCGAACAGGGAGACCGCCGCGGCGGAATCGGCTGCGGCGGGGGCGAGGACGGTGCTGATATCGGACACCGAAACAACCTATCGTGAGTGCATGGCGAAACCTCGACGATGGCTGGAATGGGAGGCCGCCCAGGCCCGCGACTGGATCGCGGTGCCGCAGGCGACCGATGACAAGTACAGCCGCGGCGTGCTGGGCGTACGCACGGGTTCCACCGAGTACCCGGGCGCGGCGGTGCTCGGTGTGGAAGCCGCGAGCCGCACCGGGGTGGGCATGCTGCGCTACCTCGGTCCCCGCCGGGTCGGGACCCTCGTGATGCAGCGCCGTCCGGAGGTGGTGACGGTCGACGGCCGGGTGCAGGCCTGGCTGCTCGGCTCGGGCATGGACGCCGGCAGCCGCAGCCCGGAGACCACCAAACAGCTGCAGAAGGCGCTCCGTCAGGGTCTGCCGACGGTGCTCGACGCCGGCGCGCTCGATTTGGTCGGTGCCGGCACCGGCCCCCGGCTGATCACCCCGCACTACCGGGAACTGGCCGCTCTGCTGGGCCGGTCCGGCGAGAATGTCACCGTCGACGACATCGCCGGTGAGCCGGGGGAGTGGGCGATCCGCGCCGCCGTCCTGCTCGATGTCACGGTGCTGGTGAAGGGCAGCGTCACCCACCTGGCCTCACCGTCCGGTATCCGCCTGACGGTATCCGGCGCCCCCGCCTGGCTGGCGACGGCCGGTTCCGGTGACGTGCTGGCCGGCATCCTCGGTGCCCTGCTGGCCACGAACAGCGCGCGTATCCAGGCGGATGCCGACGCGCTCGCCGCGCTCGCCGCCACGGCCGCATTCGTGCACGCGGCGGCGGCGCACCGGGCGTCCGGCGGTGGCCCGATCGTGGCGCTCGACGTTGCCCAGGCCGTTCCGCCGACGATCGCGGCGCTGCTGGCCTGACCCGCCGCAGTGGAGTGTGCCACAGTGGAGCGTGCCTGAATTCCTGCGCCGCCCCGCCCTGCTGTGGTGCGGCTTCGCGATCGTGCACGCGGTGCTCATCGCTCTGAACCTCAGCGGCATCGGCTGGCCACTCGGCGACGTGGAACGGGTGTACCTGGGTTGGGCCGAGGCCACGACATCCGGCGCCGTCAGCCTGGGCATCAACACCGACTTCGTCTACCCGATCCTGGCCCTCGCCCCGATTCTCGCATCGCTGGTCTTCGGCGCCGGGCCGTACGCGCTCACCTGGCTCGGCCTGGTGACCGTGCTCAACGGGGTCGCCTTCGCCGCGCTCACCGGTCGCCGGCCGGGTCCGGCGGCAGCCCTGGCCGCCTGGTGGTGGCTGCTGTTCCTGCTGCTGCTGGGCCCCATCGCGTTGGCCAGGATCGACTCCGTGACCGTACCGCTGGCGATTCTGGGCCTGCTCTGGCTGCGCCGCCGGCCGTTCTGGGGAGCGGTGCTCCTGACCGTCGCCACCTGGGTCAAGGTCTGGCCGGTCGCGGCGATCATCGCGCTGGTGGTGGCCTCGAGGCGGCGCTGGCAGGTGCTGGCCGCCTTCGCCGGCACCTCCGCGCTGATCATCGGAGCGGCCCTCGCCGCCGGCAGCGGGGTCACGATCCTCAGCTTCGTGACCGAGCAGACCAACCGGGGGATCCAGATCGAGGCGCCGGTGGCGTCCTGGTGGTTGTGGCAGTCGGCCCTGGGCATCCCCGGCGCCGTCGTGTACTACGACCAGCAGATCCTGACCTACCAGGTGATCGGTGCGGGCACCGACCTGGCGGCGGCGGTGCTGACCCCGCTTCTGGCACTCTGCGTCGGCGTGGTGCTGCTATTGGGCTGGCGCGCCCAACGCGCCGGTGCATCGGCCGACCTGCTGTTCCCGCCGCTGCTGCTGGCCCTGGTGCTCACCCTGATCGCGGTCAACAAGGTGGGCTCGCCGCAGTTCATCACCTGGCTGGCCGCCCCGCTGATCCTCGGCCTGGTCTCGTCCTGGCGAGCCTGGCGGGGCCCGGCGCTCACGGCCCTCGCGATGGCGGCGCTCACCCAGATCGTCTACCCGTACTTCTACAACGACCTGCTGGCCACCACCCCGGCCATGGTGCTGATCCTGTCGGTGCGCAACCTCCTGGAGCTGGTGCTGCTGGGCTGGATGCTCGTTCGCATCTGGCGGCTCGGCGCCGCCTCCGCAACACTGTCAGAGAGCACCGCCGCCAGTCCCGGTGCCACAGCGCATCGCCCTATCCTCAAGGAGTAGTCATGCTCGTCGCATTCTCGGTCGCCCCCTCCGGCGGCCCCACCGATTCGGTGCACGATGCCGTCGCCGCTGCGGTGAAAGTCGTCCGCGAATCGGGCCTGCCCAACCACACCGATTCGATGTTCACCACCATCGAAGGCGATTGGGACGAGGTCTTCGCCGTCGTCAAGGCGGCGACGGATGCCGTCGGCGCGTTCGGCTCCCGGGTGTCGCTGGTGCTCAAGGCCGACATCCGCCCCGGCTATTCCGGTGAGCTCACCGCCAAGCTGGACCGCCTCGAGGCGGCTATGGACGAGGCCGGCGGAGCATCCTGACACCGGCCTGGCGCCGCCGCGTCACCGTCCAGACACGACCGCCCCGTAGTCTGGATTGATGCCCTCACTCTCTGACGGGTCGACGCGCCTGTCGCCGACCCGCGTTCGCCTCGCCCTCCTGGCTCTCGCCCTCGGCGGCTTCGCGATCGGCGCCACCGAGTTCGTCGCCATGGGGCTGCTGCCCAATCTGGCCGCCGACCTGCTGCCCGGCCTCTACGCGTCGTCGCCGGATGCCGCCAACGCCCAGGTCGGCTGGCTCATCTCCGCATACGCTCTCGGTGTCGTCGTCGGGGCGCCCACGATCGCCGCGGCCGCGGCCCGGTGGCCACGCAAACAGCTGCTGCTCGTTCTGCTGGCCTGCTTCACCCTGGCCACCATCGCTTCCGCGCTGCTGCCGACCTTCGGCCTGGTGCTGGTGGCCCGATTCGTCGCCGCCCTGCCGCACGGCGCCTATTTCGGCATCGCGTCGCTGGTCGCCGCCGAGCTGATGGGCCCGGGCAAGCGGGCACGCGGTGTCGCGATCGTGCTCTCCGGCCTCACCATCGCCAACGTCATCGGCGTGCCCTCGATCACCTGGCTCGGCCAGGTTGCGGGCTGGCGGGTCGCCTACATAGCCGTGGCTGCCCTCTTCGCGGTGACCTTCGTCGCCGTGATCGTGGCCGTGCCGTTCCAGGCCGGGAACCCCGGCGCCACCATGCGCAACGAGCTGCGCGCCTTCGGGCGCCTGCAGGTCTGGTTCGCGCTCCTGATCGGCGCCGTCGGGTTCGGCGGTCTGTTCGCCGTCTACACCTACGTGGCCCCGCTGGTGATCGAGGTCACCGGGCTGCCCGCTCTCGCGGTGCCGCTGGTGCTCGTCGTGGTGGGCCTGGGAATGACCGTGGGCAACTTCGCCGGCGGCGTGTTCGCCGACCGCAGTGTGCGGCGCAGCATGTACGCCTTCTTCGCCATCATGCTCGCGGCCCTGCTGCTGCTTGCCTTCTCCGCGCAGCACCTGGCCGGGCTGCTGACCGGGGTGTTCCTGGTCGGCGCGTCGGCGGCGGCGCTGTCGCCGACCATTCAGACCCGGCTGATGGATGTCGCACACGACAGCCAGTCGATCGCCGCGGCCCTCAACCACTCGGCGCTCAACCTCGGCAACGCGCTCGGCGCGTTTCTGGGCGGCATCGTCATCGCGGGCGGGCTGGGCTATCTCGCCCCGATCTGGGTCGGGTTCGGCCTGAGCGTGGTGGGGTTGGCGCTGGCCGTGGTCACCTTCGCGATCGACAGGGTCCGTCGCAAGCGGGGTCAGCACGTACCGTACGGCACCGCACTGATCACGGTGGTCGGCACGGACTGAGCGCCGCGCCGACCCGGCCAGTGGCGTTCTAGTCGGACTGCAGCAGGATGCCGTCGTGGATGGCGCGCTTCCGTAGGGCTACCTTGGTTCCGACATCAAAACCGGCAAGACGGTACTTCTCGCGGATCCGCTTGAGGTACGACTTCGCCGTCTCCTCGGAGATGCCCAGCTGGTGGGCGACCGCCTTGACCGGCTCACCGGCTCCGTACAACGCCATCACCCGGCGTTCCTGGGCGCTCAGCCGCGGCGAGCTGCCGGCGGCTCCGGCGTGCAGGGCGAGGTCGAGTTCGGCGGAGATGTAGGATTCTCCGACGTTCGCGGCGTGGATGGCTTCAACGATGGTGCTGGCCTCCTCGGTCTTGACGAGGTAGCCGAGAGCGCCGGCGGCGAGGGCCTCGCGCACAAGAGCCGGTTCGGAGTAGGTGCTCATCAGCACGGTCTTCACCCCGGCCGTCTTGAGGGTGGAGATCTTCAGCGAGACCGGGATGTTGTCCTTGAGGTCCAGGTCGAGCAGCACCACATCGACCGGGAACTCCGGGTGGGTGAGAAGCTCGGGCCAGGTGGTCACGGCGGCCACCATGTTGATGTCGTCCGCGGCGCCTCTGATCCACTCCGTCAGCGCTCCCAGGAGCATCCGGTGGTCGTCGACCAGGGCCAACCGGATGGGATTGTCGATGAGCGTCGCTGCTGTGTTCGTCACTGCTACCTCCTGTTGCATTTTTCCCTGTCGGAGCATCCCGGGCCAACCGGCCCGGTCACGCGTCCGCAGGATTGTCAATACTGCATTCGATGTCGACGTGGAGATGTCCACTGCGCACCGAATCGATATGAGGGCCCACTACTCGGATAGCTTGCCATGTCTCCGGGTCCACCCGTCGACGAGGCACCCCCTCGATGATCATTTTGATCGGAAACCGAAGCATTTCACCGATAATATGGCCGTTGGTACGGCCAAAAGGTCCGAAAACCAGCGAAACCGTCGGTTCGGCACCGTCGGTGTCGCTGATCAGGAGCCAGATGGCCAGCAACAGCGCATCGCGCTGAGTCGGCGAGAGCTGACCGGCCAACCCTGACGGGTCATCGAGATTGACGGCGGGGCCGAGGAACTCGGATTCGGTGAGGGCGTGGTGTAGCCAGGTCTCCCGGCGGCCCTCGATGAGGTGCAGTCGTAGCTGGGTGGCGAGCATCGCCGCCGCCGCCGACTTCGTCGAACTGAGCGGCAGGGCGGTGCGTCCGGTGGCGACGTCGTCGAGCAGGGTTTCGGCGTCGAGGTCGATGCGGGCCAGCTCCTCGGATGCGAGCATGCCCACGGCGGAGGACGGCTGGCTGATGGTGCTCTGCACGAGCACCAGGTCCAACTCACGCTGCACGATGCGGCGGAAACCTCGCACGACCGACGCCCCGATCAGCGGCGGCAACACGCACAGGCCGATGGTCAGGATGGCCGGCGCCATCAGCTCGGGGTCGTAGCGTGCCGCGGTGACCGAGCCCGCCGCGATCACGGCGCCGAGGACCAGCGTCGCGGCAACGATCTCCCGTCCGCGCCGCACCGAGACCAGCACGGCAAGCAGGGCGCCGACGGCGGCGGCGGCGGTGGGATAGGTGCCCGCTGCGGTGCCCTGACCGTACCCGGCCAGGTCGAGCCCGACGACGACCTCGCCCAGGGCAAGCACGGCGAGGAACAACCAGGTCGGCATCCGGTCGGGCAGCCTGTTGACGAGGATCAGCGTCACGACGGCCGCGAGCAGCAGAACGATCCAGGCCGCCAGGGTCGGCAACGGGTTCGGATATCGCTCCCACTGGCTCGCGAACCGCCACAGCAGGAACACGGCGAAGAACCCGCTGCTCAGGGAGATGCCGAAGCCGAGGTGGCGGCTACCGAGCCCGGTGCGGTTGGCCAGGGTGGTTTGAACGGTGCGCTGCGGCCGGCGAAAGGTGCGGCGTCGCTCGTCGCGTTGGTCGTCGAGCAACTGCTTGTGCGCTCGGGCCGACGAGCTGCCGGAGTGCGGCGGTGCCGGGGTCGCCGCCGATGTCACTTGGGCACCTCGAGCACGACGGTGGTGCCAGAGCCCGGGGAGGAGAACAGGCGTGCGCTGCCGCCGACGTCGCGAAGGCGGGCCACGACGGACTCGGCGAACCCGAGCCGTTCGGTGCCGACGGCGCTGAGGTCGAACCCCCGACCGGCATCCGTCACCATGGCGCGCACCGTCGTGTCGTCGTCGGAGATCGTGACGTCGGCCCTGGTGACGCCGGAGTGCCTGCGCACGTTTTCGAGGCACTCGCCGAGGGCGAGAAGGAACGAGTCGAGAACGTCGCTGGGCAGCAGCACCTGGCCGCTGCCGTGCCAGTCGACCTCGAGTCCCATCCGGCCGAAACGCTGCTTCACCGACTCGAGGGTGCTGCCGAGCATCGACGTGTTGGACGGTTCCAGCGTGTAGACCCCGGAACGGCTGGGGGTGGGCAGCGCGCCCAGACGTAACTGGCGGAGCAGACGGGCGTCATCGCCGGATTGTTGTCGCAGAGCGGCGGGGCTGACGCCCACACCCGAATGCGCCAGGAGGGTGAGGGTGGCCAGCACGGTGTCGTGGAGCAACCTGGCGCCCTGCCGGCGTTGCGCTTCGAGTTCGCTGGCATGACGTTCGGCCTGGTGGGCGCGCCCGATCGCGGCGACCCGCTGCAGCACCCGGGGCACGCTCTGCGCAATCCACCAGCCGCCCAGGGACAGGGCGGCCCAGCCGCACACGGTCAGGACCAGGGGCAGCACCGACCCGCCAGACGAGATGGTGACGAACGCCACCCCGGCCACGGTCATGCCGAACGACCCGAACAGGATGAGCTGGCGTCCGGGGCCGACGACGAGCACCGGCGCGACACAGCTGGCCGCGCCGGCAGCCAGGGTGGCGATCAGGGCCTCCTCGACGGGGTTGAGACCGACATCAACCCTGGCGGCCAGCCCGACGACGAGGATGACGGCGTTGCTCAGCAGCACGATGCACACCGCCCAACGGAGTGCGCCGCTCTGACCGAGGACGTATTGGCACCCGACCATCAACAGGATCAGGGACCCGGCGAACAGGACCACGGGCATATCGAGCCCGCCCGGCACGGCCAGGTAGGCCAGCGACGTCACCGAAGCGGTCAGCCCGGTTATCCGGGCGGTCCGACGAAGGACGCGATCACGCTCTCTGGCAATACGTGGCATGGCTGCAGTACTCCTCATGAGTGCCCTATCCGTCACCTTATCGGCCCCGGTGGCGGATTTACGGCTGTTGACGTGGACTTTCTTTCCGGCGCAGAAGCAGGTGCAGAACCACGCCGCTGACCAGGGCCATGGCCACCGCCATGAACATCCCGGCGAGAACCCCGATGAGCAGGATGAGCGCGCCGGGCTGGCCCGGCTGCCACAGCGGTGTGGCCACGGCGAAGAACACGGCCAGGCCGGCGCCCCAGGCGGCGGCGCTGCCGAGTATCCACCAGCCGGCACCCCTGAGGTGCCGACGGAGCTCGAACCACTGGGCGAAGCCGAGGGCGCACAGCAGCACAGTGGCGAGCAGGATTCCGGCGGTGAATTGGGCTGCTGCCGGCCAGCGCTGCCAGACCTCGGCCCACTCGGCGGGCAACAGCCCGATGAACCAGGCCGCGGCGCCGGCGATGGCCGTGGCGCCGACCCAGCGGCGGCGGTTCAGTGCCGGCACCCGGCTGCGGAGCACGGTCGCCTGCGTCCAGCCGAGCACGGTGCCTTCGGCAGCGCCGGCGAAGATCAACGCCGGCGCCAGCACGGATGAACCGGCGAAGGTCAGCTGGGCCAGGGCCGGGACGAGGAACCCGACGCTTTCGCCGAGGCTGACCCACAGCAGCCAATTGCGTAGGAACCTGTCGGCACGATCGGGACCGCTGCGGGGCCGGGGGCCGGGGAGCGGCCTATCGACCGTCATGGGAAGCGACGGGGGCGGCCGGTGCGGGTGATCCAGCCACGGCGGAGCCTGGATCGAGCGGGCCCTGATCGAGCCGGAACGGCGGGTACTCGTCGCGCATCAGCGCGGCATAGACGATCACCCTGTACAGCCAGCGGTTCAGTCCGATGATCAGATCGAAAATCCCGCGCCGGTAGCGTCCGCTGAAGAGCAGGATCACGGCGCCGATGAGGACCAGGATGCCCAGCAGCGAGAAACCGGTGCTGGTGGCGGTGGTCCAGCCGTTGTTGCCGCTCGCGGTCCAGCCCCAGCTGCCGCCGGTGAGGATCGCCACGATGAACAGGTGGGGAATCACCAGGAGCCACCACTTGACCAGGACCAGTCCGTGCGAGAGCCGGGCCGGATAGTCCACCTCGAGGTCGGCCGGATAGTCGGTGGCGGCGAGGGTGAACGGCGGGTACCTGTCGGTGCCGAGCGCGGAGTACGAGTAGAAATTCACCCGCCAGTTCCAGCGCAGCACGCCGACGCTGTAGTTGAAGATCGCCCGCGGGTAACGTCCGGTGAACAGGATGGCGAACCCGGCCACGATCGTGCCGATCCAGAGCCCGAACCAGAGGAAGAACAGCACGATGACGTGCGGGATGACCAGGATCCACTTGACCAGCCACAGCGCCCGCGAGACGTCGGGGTCGAGCCATCCGTTCAGCCGTGCGGGATAGTCGGCGCCCGGCCTGTCGGGATCGGCGCCGGGCTGCCCGGTCGCACCGCCCGGTGCTGGCGTGGCGCCGCTGCGGCTGGAGGGCGCCGGACCGTTGCGGCCCAGGCCGATCACACCGAGGATCACCAGGATCAGCCCGATCACCAGGGTGATGATGCCGACCAGCAGCAGGGTGATCGCCGCGGGCGCCAGGAGACCTGAGCGCACACCGGCACTGACCTGCACGGCGACCGGGCTGCTGCCGTCGGCATTCATCACCACGACGGCCCAGGCCCCGGGCTGCACCGGCCAGGTGATCTCCTGGCTGCCGGGCCCGACTGCGCTGACGGTCCAGAAGTCCTGTTCGGCGGGCGGTTCGGGCCGGTCTGAGCCGGGAATGTCTGCATACCGCGCGCGGAGCGGCGTGGATTCGATGCCGCGCACCTCGGTGTGTGCCACGTTCGCCAAGTAGCTGTCGACGTCGGCCTGCGGCGCGATCCCGAGAAACACCGGGTCGTCGTTGGCTCCCGTCGCCACCAACCGGATCCTGGCGATGTCCAGGTTCAGCGGCGGGGTCGTTCCCGTGGTCGTGACGGGACCGAGCGGAGGACTGGTCAGTGCGTAGGAGTTGGTGACGAGGGGCACCGTGCGGGTGGAGAAGTAGCCGTTTTCACCCTGCACGCCGGCGGCGACGGCGGCAACGGTGCCGGTGGCGGTCAGTCCGAAGCCGATCAGGGTCAGGATCGTGCCGATCAGCAACATGATGAGCGGGCCGGGTTTCATGGCGCCAGAGTTCTCCCGAACGCACTGCGTGTCAACCCTTCCGCGGTTCAGCCGAGCAGCCACCGGAGCTGGTCGCCGATGGCCTGGTCCTCGATGAGGAATCCGTCGTGACCGTAGCCGGACTCGATCACCACGGGGTCGCCGCCGCTCCCCAGTCCGGCCGCGATGACACGCTGGCCGTCCAGGGGGAAGAGCCTGTCGCTGTCGATGCCGACGACGAGGGTGCGGGCCGTGATGCGGGCCAGTGCGGCGTCGACTCCGCCCCGGCCACGTCCGATGTCGTGGGAGTTCATCGCCTCGACCAGGGTGATGTAGCTGTTCGCGTCGAACCGCCGGGTGAACTTGTTGCCGTGGAAGTCGAGGTAGGACTCCACGGCGAACCGGCCGTGCCCGCCCAGCGGGGTGATGTCGCTCTGCCAGCTGCGCTCGAACCGGGAGTTGAGTTCCGACGGGCTGCGGTAATTGAGCAGCGCCATCCGCCTGGCGAGGGCGAGGCCGCGGCTCGGGCCATCGCCGGGCTCGGCGTCGTAGTAGTCGCCCGCACGAAAGAGCGGGTCGGTGCGGATGGCCTCGATCTGCACCGAATTGAGGGCGATCTGGTCGGCCGTCGTGACCGGCGGGGCGGCCAGGATGCCCAGCCGGGTCACCCGGCCGGGGTGTTCGATGCCCCATTCCAGCACGTGCATGCCGCCCATGGAACCGCCGACGATCCCGGCCCAGCGTTCGACGCCGATCCGGTCGCTGAAGACCACCTGCGCCGCCACCTGATCGCGGATGCTCAGGTACGGGAACCGGGGGCCCCACTCGGAGCCGTCCGGCGCGAGGGACGCCGGGCCGGTGCTGCCCTGACAGCCGCCGAGCATGTTCGGCGCCACCACGAACCACCGGTCGGTGTCGATCGCGAGGCCCCGGCCGACGATGCCGCTCCACCAGCCGGCGGTCGGATGCCCGGCCGCCGGCGGGCCGACGACGTGGCTGTCCCCGGTGAGAGCGTGCAGCACCAGAACTGCGTTGTCGCCGGCCGGATTCAGCTCGCCCCAGCTCTCGTAGGCGATCCGCACGCCGGCCAGGTGCCCGCCCGCCTCGAGGTCGAGGGCGCCGATGTCCACGAACCGGCGGCCGCCCACAGGGTCACCGTCACGCCAGGCGCCCGTGACGGGCGGTTTACCCAGCAGCGAGCGCGCCTGCGCGTCGGTGACCAGGCTGGACGGGACGGTGTCCGCGGAGTATTGCCATTCCATACGGCTCCATTGTGGCCATGTTCGGCCGTGGCCGCCGATTGTTACGTCATGCGGGCGGGTGAACGTCGGCGAGCTCTACGCGTTCGCGCGGGATGCCGCGACCACGGCGCGGGCGGCGGCCAGGCCGGCCTCGAGGTCGGCCTGCAGGTCGATGACGTTCTCGATGCCCAGCGACAGGCGCACCAGGCCCGGCGTGACGCCCGCGGTGAGCTGCTGCTCCGGGGTGAGCTGGGCGTGCGTGGTCGACGCCGGGTGGATCACCAGCGAGCGCACATCACCGATGTTGGCCAGGTGGCTGAACAGGCTGAGGTTGTCCACCAACGCCCGCCCGGCATCCACCCCGCCCTTGAGCTCGAACGACAGCACCGCGCCCACGCCCAGCGGGGCGTACTTGTTGGCGGCCGCGTACCAGGGGCTGGACGGCAGTCCCGCGTAGTTGACCGACGCGATGTCGGGGTGGCTCTCGAGGAACTCCGCGATGGTCTGCGCGTTGGACACGTGCCGCTCGATGCGGAGGCTCAGCGTCTCGATGCCCTGGATGAGCTGCCAGGCGCTCGCCGGGGCGATGGCGCTGCCGAGGTCGCGCAGCAACTGCACGCGGGCCTTGATGATGAACGCGAGGGCGTCGCCGACCGCGGTGGTATAGCTGGCGCCGTGGTAGGACGGGTCCGGTTCGGTCAGGCCGGGGAACTTCTCGACGTTGGCCGACCACTCGAACAGGCCGCCGTCGACGACGACGCCGCCGATGATGGTGCCGTGGCCGCCGAGGAACTTGGTGGCCGAATGCACGATGATGTCGGCGCCGTGTTCGAACGGGCGGATCAGGTACGGCGTCGCGATGGTGTTGTCGACGATCAGCGGCACCCCGTTGGTGTGCGCGACCTCGGCGACCAGCGCGATGTCGAGCACGTTGATCTTGGGGTTGCCGATGGTCTCGGCGAAGAACAGCTTGGTATTGGGCCGCACCGCTCTGGCCCACTCCGCGGCGTCGTCCTGGTCTTCGACGAAGGTGGTCTCGATGCCGAGCTTCTTGAGGGTGTACTTGAAGAGGTTGTAGGTGCCCCCGTAAATGGAGCTCGACGACACGATGTGGTCGCCGGCCTGGGCGATGTTGAGCACAGCGAAGGTCGACGCCGCCTGGCCGGAGGCCACCAGCAGGGCGCCGGTGCCGCCTTCGAGGGCGGCGACCCGTTCCTCGACCACGGCCTGGGTCGGGTTCTGGATGCGGGTGTAGATGTTGCCGAACTCTGCCAGCGCGAACAGGTTCTGGGCGTGTTCGGCGTTGTTGAAGACGTAGGAGGTGGTCTGGTAGATCGGCGTGGCCCGCGCGTTGGTCACCGGGTCTGGGCGGGCCCCGGAGTGGACCTGCTTGGTTTCGAACTTCCAGTCTGCGGAATCGCTCATGGGTCGGTCTCCCTGTTCGTGGTCGGGCCGGCAAGCCCGAGGAATCTACAGCGGCGGAACCAGACGCTCCGTTGCTCTGCTGCAACCATAGGCAGGGCTATGCCGCGCGACAACGGTTCGCGAAACACTACGTCATCTGCTGCCGGGCCCGTGCGGCAGCACGATGGTGCCCGTGTGGGTGGACGGCTCCTGCCTGAACAGCCAACGCAGTCGCGGTTCCACCAGCGGCCGGAAGACGCGCCTCACGACGGGCAACGACAGCACCACCGAGATCAGGATGGCCAGCAGGATCACGGCCGGCAGCACCCAGGGCTGCTGCGGACCGTCGAGCACCCCGGTTTCCCGCAGCGGGTAGAGCAGGAAGGTGTGCAGCAGGTAGATGTACATGGTCGCGGCGCCCAGCGGTGTGAACCAGGTCGCCCGGCGCGGCATCAGCATGAGGAAGGCCAGGATGAACAGGAACGACGCCATCATCAGGCCCAGCCGGATGACCCCGGCCCAGAACTGGTCGTAGCCGAACTGCCAGTACGCCTCGTCGTACAGGGTGAAGCTCCGCAGCCGCAGGTCCCGCACGCCGATGATATTGACGGTGACGGCCAGGGCGAGGGCGCCGAAGAGGGCGATCGCGCCGGAACGCCAGCGCCAGACCGCGGCCGGGCGCAGGTGCATCCACCGGGCGGTGAGCGGCCACTGGCGCAGTTTCCAGCCGAACACGAAGAACGGCAGCAGCCCCAGCGTGCGTGACAACGAGAAGGTGCTGTCGATGTCACCGACGTAGCCGGCGCCCACCGAGATGGCGATGCTGATCAGCAGCGGATACCGCATCAGAACCAGGTAGGGCAGCGCCACCCGCCAGATGGCCAGGGCGATCAGGAACCAGAGCGTCCAGGACGGGGTCGAGTAGTCCACCTTGAGGGTGCCGCTGAGCGCCCACTCCACCAGCGTCCAGATGCTTTCGAAGATCAGGTACGGGAAGACGACGTCGGTGATCAGCCGGTGCATCTGGCGGGGGCCCGGCGGTCCCGACTTGGCGAAGTAGCCGCTGACGGCCACGAAAACCGGAACGTGGAACGCGTAGATGAACAGGTAGACGCCGTAGGCGGTGTCGGATTCGCCGATCAGCTTAAGGATCGCGTGACCGATCACCATCAGGGTGATGGCGATCCAGCGGGCGTTGTCCCACAGCGGTACGCGGCGCTTCGGCTTGTGCGGGCCGGCGTGGTGCGGGGTCTCTGTCGGCGAACTCATCGGGTCCATTCTCCGGGCAGAATGGGGCAATGGGCAAAAAAAGAGTCGTGGTCACTGGTGCGAGTTCGGGAATCGGAGCGGCGACGGTGCGCCTGTTCCGGGAGCACGACTGGGATGTGGTGGGCGTGGCCCGCCGGGCCGACAGGCTCGAGACGCTGGCCCAGGAGACCGGCGCGGCGGTGTTCGCCGCCGACCTCACCGTGCAGGCCGACGTCGACGCGTTGCGGGACTACCTCGCCGCCTCCGGCCCGGTGAATGCTCTGGTCAACAACGCCGGCGGCGCCAAGGGGCTCGACTCCGTCGAGGCCGGGTCGATCGACGACTGGGCCTGGATGTACGAGATCAACGTGCTCGCGCTGAAACGGGTCACCACCGCCCTGCTGCCGCTGCTGCGCGCCTCGATCGCCGCCGCAACGGATGCCGCGGCCGCCGGCGCTGCCGCGTCCGCCGACATCGTCAACATCACCTCGACCGCCGGGCACACGGCGTACATCGGCGGCGGCGGCTACAACGCCGCCAAGTTCGCCGCGCACGCCCTGACCGAGGTGCTGCGCTTGGAGCTCAGCGGCGAACCGATCCGGGTGATCGAGATCGCGCCCGGCATGGTGCAGACCGACGAATTCGGTCTGGTGCGCTTCGGCGGCGACCCCGAGAAGGCGGCCGCCGCCTACACCAACGTGGTGCACCCGCTCGTGGCCGACGACGTCGCCGCCACCATCCTGGCCGCCGTCGAACTGCCCGCGCACGTGAACCTGGACCTCGTCGTGGTCAAACCCGTCGCCCAGGCCTCCACCACCTTGGTCGCCCGCGGCCCGCTGCTGCCCCGCGTCTAAACCCACACCGGCCCCAACTGTTGCCCGAACGGACAATTGCGCCCGGCGTACCGGGGGTGGATTCAACTGGTCGATGCAACACCGCTGTTTTCTTGGTCTGAGAGTAGCTGATGCAGGGCTTCTCGCGGGGTGGCT
>NZ_SOGI01000021.1:0-36960 GCF_004403385.1 Cryobacterium sp. TMT4-31 | reverse complement strand
GCACCGGCAGGTGCGCCGGGGCGGGTGAAGCCGGGGCGTGCGCCACCGGCGCCGCCCGGAGCGCCACCGGGACGCTGGAAGCCACCCGGACGCTGGCCGAAGCCGGTCGGGCGGGGTGCCTGGCCGGGTCCGCCCGGACGCGGGGCGCCGGGACGGGGTGCGGCGGGGCGGGGGATGTTGCTGGGCGAGGACGTGGACGGCGGACGCTGTCCCATGCCCTGCGCGCTCGCGAACGGGTTGTTGCCCGGACGCGGGGTGGGAGTCTTGCCCATGCCCTGGTTGCTGGCGAACGGGTTGTTGCCCGGACGGGCTCCCGGACGCGGGACGCTGCCGCCGGGCTTGGCGGTCGGAGCCGCGTCGCCGTCAGCCTTGGCGGCCGGTGTGGCTGCCTCGGTGGTCGTCTTCTCGGTCGCGGCGGTGCCGGACTCGGCGGCGGCCTTCTCGGTCGCTGCAGCCTTTTCGGCAGCGGCGGCCTTCTCGGTCGCTGCGGCCTGACGCTCCGCTACGGTGAGCGGCGCGGCGGGCATCGGCGGTGCATCCACTGCAGGAGCCTCGACGACGGGTGCGGGCACCGGTGCGGCGGGACGTGCCGGGGACGGACGTGCGCCACCGGGCTTGGCCGTGGTGGTCGACGCGGGCTTCGCGGCGGCGGCAGGGGCCGCCGGGGTGGCAGCGGCGCCGCCGGTGGCGACTCCGTCGGCCTCGAGTGCTGCACGCAGACGGCGGGCAACGGGGGGTTCAACGCTGGAAGACGGTCCCTTGACGAACTCGCCCATCTCTTTCAATTTCGCAAGGGCTACCTTGCTGTCGACACCGAGTTCAGTTGCGATCTCGTGTACGCGTGGTTTCGCAGCCACAATTCTCCTGTTCCGGGCCTGCACCCGGAAAGGGGCAGACCGTTAGTAACGGACGGTTCTCATTTCGAGCCGCTCATTAGTTATCCATTAGCCAAGTCAGCCTGTTCTCTAGTTGTTTTGCGTCCAGGGGGCTGGTCACTCGAAGAGCACGCCCGAAAGCGCGCCGCCTCACGGCCTCCTGGAAGCACGCGATGGTGGGATGAATCCACGCGCCTCGCCCAGGGAGGGTGGCGGTTTCATCAACCACCAGGTCCGAATTCTGGGCGACGATCCTCAGAAGTGAGGAGCGTGAGGCGCGGGAACGGCATCCAATGCACGTTCTAACGGGATCCATCGTACCCCCTATTCGTCGTCCTCCAGAATGCTGTCCGGCTGGATGTCGATTTTTGCGCCGGTCAGTTTGGCGGCGAGGCGGGCGTTCTGACCCTCCTTGCCGATCGCGAGCGACAGCTGGTAGTCGGGCACGAGGGCCCGAACTGCTTTGATCGACTCGTCGATGACGTAAGCGCTGGTGACCTTGGCGGGCGACAGCGCGCTGGCCACGAAGGTGGCCAGGTCCGGCGAGTAGTCGACTATGTCGATCTTCTCGTTGTTGAGCTCCGACGTCACCGCGCGCACGCGCTGGCCGAGCTCGCCGATGCAGGCACCCTTGGCGTTGACACCGGGCTCGGTGGCGCGCACGGCGATCTTGGTACGGTGGCCGGCTTCGCGGGCCAGCGACACGATCTCCACGACACCGCTGGCGATCTCGGGGACCTCCAGCGCGAACAGCCGACGCACGAGCGACGGGTGGGTGCGCGAGACGGTGATCTGCGGGCCCTTCATGCCGCGGCCGACGGCCGTGACATACACCCGGATGCGCGAACCGTGCACGTAGCTTTCGCCGGGCACCTGCTCCTCGGGGGGAAGGATCGCCTCGATGGTGCCGAGGTCGACGTGGATCATGCGGGGGTTGGGGCCCTGCTGGATCACGCCGGCGACGATCTCGCCTTCGCGGCCCTTGAATTCGCCGAGCACCGCGTCATCCGCGATGTCGCGCAGACGCTGATTGATGACCTGCTTGGCCGCGAATGCGGCAATGCGACCGAAGTCGTCGGGGTTGTCAACGGCCTCGCCGATGATGTTGCCCTCTTCGTCGTGCTCAGGAATGTAAATGTCGACGTGACCGGACTTGCGGTCGAGTACGACGCGAGCTCCGGGTTCTTCTTCTGCAGCCTGCTTCAGCGGCTCACCCTGGTGGGTGTGCTTGAGGTAGGCCGTCAGAATTGCTTGCTCGATGATCTGCACGAGTTCCTCGAAGGGAATCTCTTTCTCGCGCTCCATCAGCCGCAACACGCTGAGGTCGATGTCCATGGCCGGCCTCCTCTATTCAGATCTTGCCGCCGCGAAACCGCGCAGCGGGCTTCTCCCTACGGTACCGGAATCCCAGCGCGCCCGTCACCCGCCCGGGTGGTACCCGCAAGGACTCACCGAGGCGCTCTGGTGCGCGCAGCAGCCTGCGCGGTTACGCTATCCCGATGATTACTCGATCCAATGCAGAGTCCGCCGCCAATTCGGCCGGTCATGCCGCGCAGAGCGCCGGTAACAACCCGCACCTGAAGACCCTGGCCAAGGCCGGCTATGCGGTCAACGGCCTGCTGCATGGCCTGATCGGCGCCATCGCGATCGGGCTGGCTGTCGGTGCCGGCGGTGAGAGCGCCGATCAGTCCGGCGCCCTGGGCCAGCTCGCCCAGTCCCCCGGCGGCGTCTTCGTCATCTGGATCATCGTCGTCGGCCTGACGGCGCTGGGCCTCTGGCAGGTTCTGCAGGCTTTCCTGGTGCCGGGCACCGATCCGAAGAAGGTCTGGGCGCACCGGCTCAAGGAGATCGGCAAGGGTGTGGCGTACCTGTTCGTGGCCGGCACGGCCCTGACCGTGGCACTGACGGGGTCGGCGGACTCATCGGGGAGCACGGCGTCGGCCAGCGCATCCGTGCTCGCCCTGCCCGGCGGGCCGGTGCTGCTCATGATCGCCGGGCTCGCGATTCTGGTGATCGGCGGATACTTCGTCTACAAGGGTGTTGCGAAGAAGTTCACCGAGGACCTCGCCGTGCCCGCCGGCACCCTGGGCACTGTGACGGTGGGCCTCGGCGTGGCCGGGTACATCGCCAAGGGCATCGCCGTGGGTGTTGTGGGCATCCTGGTGATCGTGGCAGGCTTCACGGTCGACCCGAGCCAGTCGACCGGCCTGGACGGGGCGCTGCGCTCGCTCGCCGCCCTGCCGTTCGGGGTGGCCATCCTGGTGCTGGTCGGCCTGGGCCTGATCGCATACGGCATCTACTGCTTCTTCAGGGCCCGCTTCGCCCGACTCTAACCACACCGGCGCGCGAAAGCGGTCATCCGGTTGCTTCAGCGTCGCTGAGGCAACCGGATGACCGCTTTCGCGATTGCGGGTTAGGCGAAGTGGGCGGCCAGCTCCGTAACGGCCACCTGGGTGCGCTCGCCCGAGCGGCGGTCCCACAGCTCCACGATGCCGTCGGCCGCGCCGCGGCCCACGATCACGATGGTGGGGATGCCGATCAGCTCGGCATCGCCGAACTTGACCCCGGGCGACACCTTGCGGCGGTCGTCGTAGAGCACGTCGCGACCGGATGCTTCGACCATGGCGGTCACGGCCTCGCTGGTCTCGAAGACGATCTCGTCGCGGCCGGTGGCGATCACGTGCACGTCGAACGGTGCCACCGCCTCGGGCCAGATCAGGCCCTTCGCGTCGTTGTTGAGTTCGGCGATCACGGCGAGGGCGCGGGTGACGCCGATGCCGTATGAACCCATCGTGACGGTGACGAGCTTGCCGTTCTCGTCGAGCACCTTGAGCCCCAGCGACTCGGCGTACTTGCGGCCGAGCTGGAACACGTGGCCGATCTCCATGCCGCGGGCCAACTCCACCGGGCCGGAGCCGTCGGGGGCCGGGTCGCCGGCGCGCACGTCCGCGGCCTCGACGGTGCCGTCCGCGATGAAGTCACGGCCGGCGACGAGGCCGAATACGTGGCGGCCGGCCTCGTTGGCGCCGGTGATCCACTCGGTGCCGTCGACGATGCGCGGGTCGACGAGGTAGCGGATGCCGGTGGCCGATTCAGCGCCCAGCATCGCGCCGGCGGCAGTCCACGGGCCGATGTAGCCCTTGACCAGGCCGGGGCGGCCGGGGATCTTGTCGAGCTTGGCGAAGTCGCCGTCGTTGGCGGCCTCGACCTCGGCGGGGGCGAAGGCCACCTCCACGCGCTTGAGGTCGACCTCACGGTCGCCGGGCAGGCCGATGACCACGATCTCGCGGCTGCCATCGGGCTGCACGAGGGCGAGCACAACGTTCTTGAGGGTGTCCGCGGCGGTCCAGTCGCGGCCATCCGGGCGCGGCTGGTTGGCGTTGGCCGAATCGACGAGGGTCTGGATGGTGGGGGTGTCCGGGGTGTCGTGCACCTGCGCGGCGGGGAAGCCGGCGAAGTCGATCGGCTCGGGTGCCAGGGTGCGGAACGCCTCGACGTTGGCCGCGTAACCGCCGACCGAGCGCACGAAGGTGTCTTCACCCACCGGGGTGGGGTGCAGGAACTCTTCGCTCTTGGAACCGCCCATCGCGCCGGCATCTGCCTGCACCACGACGTATTCGAGGCCGAGGCGGGTGAAGATGCGCTCGTAGGCGTCGCGCTGAGCCTGGTAGCTGGTCTCGAGGCCGGCGTCGGTGTGGTCGAAGGAGTAGGCGTCCTTCATGGTGAACTCGCGGCCGCGCAGCAGGCCACCGCGGGAGCGGGCCTCATCGCGGTACTTGTCCTGGATCTGGAAGATCGACAGGGGCAGGTCCTTGTAGCTGTTGTAGAGGTCCTTCACCATCAGGGTGAAGACCTCTTCGTGGGTGGGGGCCAGCAGCAGGTCGCTGCCCTTGCGGTCCTGCAGGCGGAACAGGCCGTCGCCGTACTCGTCCCAGCGGCCGGTGATCTCGTAGGGTTCGCGCGGCAACAGGGCCGGGAAGTGCACCTCGAAGGCCCCGGCGGCGGCCATCTCCTCGCGGATGATGGTCTCGATCTTCGCCTTGACCTTCAGGCCCAGCGGCAGCCAGGCGAAAATGCCCGGCGCCTGACGACGGATGTAGCCGGCCCGCACAAGCAGGCGGTGGCTGGTGACCTCGGCATCAGAGGGGTCTTCGCGAAGGGTTCGGAGGAAGTAGTTCGACATACGAATAGGCACGCACCTACTTTACGGCGCGAGCAGGCCACCCGTCGGCGCGGGCCGTCCTCGAAAACGGGCAACTGTTGCCCGAGCGGACAACTGCACCCGGTACGCCGGACGCAATTGTCCGCTTCGGCAACAGTTGCGGCGCGCGCGGTTGGGTCGGGTGCGGCTAGCGGGAGCCGACGGTCACCACGGGGGCGCCGAGGGAGTCTTCGCTGGGCGGCATCTCGGCGGCCATCCGGTTGGCCTCCTCGATCAGGGTCTGCACGATCTCGGACTCCGGCACGGTCTTGATGACCTCGCCGCGCACGAAGATCTGGCCCTTGCCGTTTCCGGATGCCACGCCGAGGTCGGCGTCGCGCGCCTCACCGGGGCCGTTCACGACGCAGCCCATCACGGCCACACGCAGCGGCACCGTCATACCCTCGAGGCCGTCAGTGACGTCGTTGGCGAGCTTGTAGACATCCACCTGAGCCCGACCACAGCTGGGGCAGGAGACGATCTCGAGCTTGCGTTCGCGCAGGTTCAGCGACTGCAGGATCTGCAGGCCCACCTTGATCTCCTCGGCCGGCGGGGCGCTGAGGGACACCCGGATGGTGTCGCCGATGCCCTCGCCGAGCAGGATGCCGAATGCCGTGGCGCTCTTGATGGTGCCCTGGAAGGACGGGCCGGCCTCGGTGACGCCGAGGTGCAGCGGCCAGTCGCCGCGCTCGGCGAGCAGGCGGTAGGCCTTGACCATGACCACAGGGTCGTTGTGCTTGACCGAGATCTTGAAGTCGTGGAAGTCGTGCTCCTCGAACAGGCTGGCCTCCCACACGGCGCTCTCCACGAGAGCCTCCGCGGTGGCCTTGCCGTACTTCTGCAGGATGCTGGGCTCGAGCGAGCCGGCGTTGACGCCGATGCGGATGGAGACGTCCGCGGCCTTGGCAGCGGCGGCGATCTTGGCGACCTGGTCGTCGAACTTGCGGATGTTGCCGGGGTTCACCCGCACGGCCGCGCAGCCTGCGTCGATGGCCGCGTACACGTAGCTCGGCTGGAAGTGAATGTCGGCGATCACCGGGATCTGGCTCTTCTTGGCGATGATCGGCAGCGCCTCGGCGTCGTCGCGGCTCGGCACGGCGACGCGCACGATGTCACAGCCGGAGGCGGTGAGCTCGGCGATCTGCTGCAGGGTCGCGTTGATGTTCGTCGTCGGAGTCGTGGTCATCGACTGCACGCTGACTTGCGCATCGCCGCCGACGAGGACCTTGCCGACCTTGATCTGGCGGGACTTACGTCGGGGAGCGAGAGTTACGGGGACTTTGGGCGTACCCAGGTTTATAGCGGCCACGAATGTAGCTTACGCGTGCGCGATCCCGTGAAGCTGAACCCTTCCCGAACGCCCCGATGGTGTGGCGTGGGCTCAGCCGAACAGGTTGATCGGCTTGACGATGTCGGCGTAGATGAGCAGCAGGCTCATGCCGCCGAGCACGACCACGACGGCGAAGGTCAGCGGCATCAGCTTGGCCGTGTCGACGGGGCCCGGGTCGCGGCGTTTGAACAGCTTGGCGAACCACCGGCGGATGCCTTCCCACAGGGCTCCGGCGACGTGGCCGCCGTCCAGCGGCATCAGCGGAACCAGGTTGAAGACGAACAGGGCGATGTTGAGCGAGGCGAGCAGGCCGATCAGGCTCGCGGCCTTGCTGTTGAACGGGATGGTGTCGATGCTGGCGATCTCGCCGGCGACCCGGCCGACGCCCACCACGCTGATCGGGCCGTTCGGGTCCCGCTCCCCCGGCCCGAACGCGGCGTTGGCCACGTCGATCAGACGCTGGGGCAGGTTCAGGATCATGTGGAACACACCGGAGATGTTCTCGCCGACCGCGGGCAGCACCGCCGTGATGGGCTGCTGCACGAGTTCACCGGCCGGGCCGATGCCGACGAAGCCGACATCAATGGTCTGCGGGTCGCCGTTGGCGTCGGTGACGATCTGATTGGCGTCATCCGTCACGTAGCGTTCGGTGAGTTTCGGGGTGATGACCAGGGTCTGCTCGGCACCGTCGCGGTCGACGATCACCTGCAGGGGCGTGCCCGATGACGCGCGGATGATCTCGGTGGACTGGTCCCAGCTGGTGATCGCGGTGCCGTCGATGCTCACCAGGCGGTCGCCGGGCTTGAGGCCGGCGGCGGCGCCGGGTGCGACCTCGTCGCCCTCCGCGCAGGTCTGCCGGTCGCTGGTGGCGGGCAGCACGCACGCGCTGACACTGCCGACGGTGGTGCTGGACTGGGTGGTGCCGAAGCCCATGAGCAGCACGGCGAAGAGCACCACCGCGATGAGCAGGTTCATGGTGGGCCCGCCGAGCATGATGATGATGCGCTTGAAAACCGGCAGTTTGTAGAACGCGCGGTGGTCTTCGCCCTCACCGATGGTCTCCGCGCTGGCCTGACGGGCGTCGTCGACCATGGTGCTCAAGGCGCCGGGCTTCTTGGCGGGTTCACCCTCCTGCACCAGCTGGTTGAAGAAACCGGTGCTGTTGGGTCGGGCGGCACCGTCCTTCGAGGGCGGGAACATGCCGATCATCGAGATATAACCGCCGAGGGGAAGCGCCTTGACGCCGTACTCGGTCTCGCCCTTACGCTTGGACCACAGAGTGGGCCCGAAGCCGATCATGTACTGGGTGACCTTGACCCCGAACAGCTTGGCCGGCACCAGGTGGCCGATCTCGTGCAGGCCGATGGACAGCGCAAGGCCCACGACGACCACGGCTACGCCCAAGATATATAACAGCACGGTTTCCACATCGGTAGATTAGCCTTCTCTTGCTGCAAGTCGGCTGGCCGTTGACCGGCAGCAGGCTATCCGCAAGATTTGCCACCCACCCGCCAGCATCCCGATTCACCGCCCCGGAGGCTCCCCCTGTCTGCACCGACCGAACCGCTTCGTGATCCGTCGCGGTCAGACAGCCTGATCGGGCTGGTCCTCGCCGACAGGTTTCGTCTGGTCAGGCTGATCGGCACCGGCGGCATGGCCACCGTTTACGAAGCCGCCGACCTGGCGCTGGGGCGCACTGTCGCGCTCAAGCTGTTCAGGATGGACACCGCCGACGATTCGGGCCCGCAGCGGCAGAGCGGCGAGGTCATGGTGCTCGCCAGCCTCAACCACTTCGCACTGGTGACCCTGTTCGATGCCGGCACCGAACACGTCGACGGCGTGACCCGGTCGTTCATCGTGATGGAATACGTCGATGGTTCCGACCTGCGCAGCCGCATCAACCAGGGTGCTGTGGCCCCCGCCGAGGTGGCCCGGATGGGCGCCGACCTGGCCGAGGCGCTGCACTACGTGCACGCGAAGGGCATCATCCACCGCGACATCAAGCCCGCCAACGTGCTGCTGGCCCCGTCGGATTTTCCCGGCCGAGTTTCGCACGCCAAGCTGGCCGATTTCGGCATCGCCCGGCTTTTCGACGCCACTCACCTCACCCGAACCGGCTCGGTGCTCGGCACCGCCGGCTACCTCAGTCCGGAGCAGGCGCTGGGCCAGCCGATCGGGCCGCCCAGCGACGTGTACTCGCTCGGCCTGGTTCTGCTCGAAAGCCTCACCGCCACCCGCAGCTACCCGGGCACAGCGATCGAATCGGCCATGGCCAGGCTGCAGCGCCAGCCGGAGCTCCCCGCGGAGCTCGGCGCCGAGTGGTGCGCCGTGCTCGCCGGCATGACCGCCCGCGAGCCGGCCGACCGTCTCACCTCGGCGGATGCCGCGGTGCGCCTGCGCGAACTCGTTCCGGCCGGGTCGACTGAGTCCTCCCTCGCGGCAATCCCGGCATCGGCAGACAACTCAACCGAGCTGATGGCGGCCGGCGCTGCACCCATGAATGCGGCGCCCCTGCAGACCGCACCGCTGACCGCCACCGAGAGGCTGCCCGCGGCCACCGGCGACGAACCCACCCGGGTGCTCCCCTCCGCAGGCATGGCGGAGCACACCGCGAAGACCGAGCGTTTGAACGCGGCCGCACCGCTGGACCGCACGGCGGTGTTCCAACCGGCCGGGGCCAGCGTGCCGGCCGCCGGCCAACGGCCGACCCGTCGTCAGCCCAAGGTCGGCCGGCGACCGTTGATCATCGGGGTGCTCGTCGCGCTGGCCGCGGTGATCGCGCTGGTGTTCCTGGTGCAACCGGGCGATCCGGCACCGGAGGCACCCACGTATCCCGCGGTCGACGGCGACCTCGGCACCCACCTCCAGCAGCTGCAAGAGAGCGTGAACCCATGACCGCCACCCGGACCATCCGCACCCGGCTCGTCCTGACCGTCGCCGGCCTGGGCCTCGCCGGCAGCCTGCTCACCGGCTGCGCAGGCACCACCGCCGCGCTGGATCCCGCCGCGGCGGCCGACCTGCAGGACGGAGTCCTCAAGGTGACCTCGGCCGCTGCCGCCGGAGACTTCCTCACTGCGCAGACCGAGCTCGGCACCGTGCAGACCGCCCTGACCGCCGCGTCGGCCGAAGATGCCGTCACCGCGGCCCGGGCCGCCGAGATCCAGACTGCCATCGACCTCGTCGGGGCCGACCTTGCGGCCTCGATCGCTGCGAGCACCCCAGTGGAGGTGCCGGTGGAGACGCCGACGCCAGAGCCTCTCAGCACGCCTGACGAGGGCAACGACGACGACAAGAAGGACAGAGACAAGGACAAAAAGAACGACGAGGAGGACAGCGACGACAGCGAGGACATCGACACGCCTACGCCTTCTGTAACGCCGGCTCCGGCCACACCCGAAAAGCCCGGCACCGACAAAACCGGAACCGGAGCCTGCGAGAAGAAGGACGACTGCGAGTAGGGGCTGGACGGCCTTGACTGTCGGCGGGCATTGACAAAGAATTGCTGCCAACAGACATCAGGAGGCCCGCCTGACTACTTCAACCGAGCCGATTCGCGAACCGACGCGAACCGATACTGTGCTCGGACTCACGCTCGCGAATCGATACCGCCTCGACACATTGATCGGGTCGGGTGGGATGGCCGTGGTCTACCAGGCCTCTGATCTGGCCCTGGGCCGCTCCGTCGCCGTGAAGCTGATGCGATTCGATGCCGCCGGCGTTGCCGGATCCGCGCGGCACCGCGACGAGGTGGCGGTGCTGGCCCACCTCAATCATTTCGCCCTCGTCACGCTGTATGACGCTGGAGTCGAAGTGATCGACGGCGCCCCGCGGTCGTTCATCGTGACCGAATTCGTCGACGGCACGGATTTGCGTAGTCACCTGCTGGCGGGCCCGATGGATCCCGGCGAGGTGGCGAGGCTGGGTGCCGACCTCTGTGAGGCCCTGCACTGCATGGGCGCACTGGGCATCACCCACCGTGACATCAAGCCCGCGAACGTGCTGCTGGCACCGTCGGATTTTCCGGGCAGGGTCGTTCGCGCCAAGCTCGCCGACTTCGGAATCGCCCGGCTGTTCGACGCCGCCCACCGCACCGAGACGGGCGCTGTGGTGGGCACGGCCGGCTACCTCAGCCCGGAACAGGCCGGCGGCCTGCCGGTCGGCCCGGCCGCCGACGTCTACTCGTTGGGGTTGGTGCTGCTCGAGTGCCTCACCGGAAATCACAGCTACCCGGGCACCGCTGTCGAGTCGGCCATGGCCCGGCTGCAACGGCAACCGGAGATTCCCGACTGGGTCGACGCAGAGTGGCGAGCGGTGCTCACCGGGATGACGGCGCGTGAGGCCGAGGATCGGCTGCGACCCGCCGAGGCAGCCGGCCTGCTGCGCGTCCTGGTTCCCTCGGTCGACGCTCCTTCGGTCGAGGTTTCCTCGGTCAGCCCCGAGCCGGCAGCTGTGGGGGTCCGAGAAGAGGACAGCGCCACCCGACCGCTCGACCTGCCAACGACGCTGCAGCGTGAAGTGGCACCTTTCGTTCCGACCTCGACGCTTCATCCGCGAGCGGCGCCGGCCACGGCCCCCTCGCGTCGGCCACGCCGGTCGCGCACGTCCCGCCGGTGGTCGCTCGTCATCAGCGGAGTGCTGGTGGCGGTGCTCACCGCGGGGGCCGTGTTGTTCGTCGTTCCCGGCGCGGACCCGCCCCCGGAGCCGCCGGCGTATCCGGCGGTCGACGGTCAGCTCGGGGACCACCTCGAGCAACTGCAAGAGAGCGTCGACCCGTGACCCACCGCCGAAGCACGCTGGGCAGCCGCATCCGCGCCGGTATGGCGGCCGGTCTCGTGGTCGCGGGCACCCTGGTGGGGTGCACGAGCAGCACGCCCGGTGTGCCGGCCGACACGACAGCGCAGCTACAGGCCGCCGTGCTCTCGGTGACGGCAGCCGCCGCGACCGGCGACTATGCGGGCGCGCAGTCCGCCGTGGCCGGGCTGAAGGCCGCGCTGGCCGCTGCAGTCGAAGACGGCAGGCTCACCGAGGCTCAGGCCGCGAGGATCAACGCCGCCATCGCCCTCGTCGACGCTGACCTGATCGCGGCGCTGACGGCCGCGACCCCCGCGACACCGACCGTTCCCAGCACCCCGGCTCCTGCCACCAAAACGCCGGAGCCCAGCACCGAGCCGGAGGTCCCGGCCACCCAGCCGCCCGTGCCGACCCCGGAGCCAACGGGCAGTCCCAGCCCGGCGCCGACAGAACCCGTGCCGACGGCCGAGCCGACACCGCCACCGGAAACGCCCGACCCGGAGCCGACCCCCGAACCAGAGCCCACAACCGAGCCCGTTGTGCCCGACAACTCCGGTGGGACACCGGGCGAGCCCGGCACGGGCGATCAGGGCGCCGGCTGAGGCAGAACCGGGCATCCGACCGGTAGCCTGTCCCCGTCGGCCCACTCTCCTCGGAGGTTCCCATGCCCCAGCACCTCATCGTCGGAGCCGGCTGGATCGGCGGAGAACTGGCCCGCCAGCTCGTGGCCCGCGGCGACGACGTCACCGTCGCCACCCGCTCCGGCACCGCAGTTCCCGGCGCCATCGCCCGGGTGCTCGACGCGTCGGACCCCGTCGCGTTCTGCCTCGCGGCCGAGCGGATGCAGACCATCTTTCTGTGCACCAATCCTCCGTACCCGGATTGGGCGCGCCGGTGGCCGCCGGTGTTCGCAGCGGCGATCGCCGCAGCATCCGTCTCGGACGCCAACCTGGTGGTGATGGGCAACCTCTACCCCTACGGGTCGCCGGCCGGGCCGATGACCGAGCATTCCCCCGAGACCACGACCGAATCGAAGGGTCTGATTCGCCGTGACGGCTGGCACCGGGTGCGGGATGCGCACGAGCGGGGTGAGATCCGGGCCGTGGAGGTGCGCGCGAGCGATTACTTCGGCGCCGGCGTGAGCGGGACCGCGCATTTGGGCCAGGCGTTCTTCCGCGCGGTCCTGGCCTCTAAGACGGCCAGAGTCGTCGGCCGGCCCGATCTGGTGCACAGCTGGAGCTACGTACCGGACATCGCCGCAACGATGATCGCCGCAGCCGACTACACCGGCACGTGGGGTCGTCTCTGGCACGTGCCGAGCGGCGCCCACAGCCGCACCGACATCGCCGGGCAGCTGAATGCGCGCTATGGCAGCCACGGCACCGTGGCCGGCTACCCCACCTGGATACTGCGCTCACTCGGCATTCCCAGCCCGTTGATGCGCGAGGTGTACAAGTCCAGCTACCAGTTCCAGGTACCGTACGTGATCGACTCCGCCGAGACAGAGCGGGTGCTCGGCGTGGCGGCCACGCCGTGGGATGCGGCGCTGGTCGCCGTGGCCGACAGCTACCGCCGGTAGCAGCCGGTCAGCGGGCGATCGTGTCGATGATGGTGTCGGCCTGCGCCCGCGCCCAGCGTTCGGCGTCGGCGAGGGACTCGAGGGTGAGGTCGCCCTGCGCCTCGTGGGCCTCCACCACCCGCTGCACGGTGTCGACGATGTCGAGGTAGCCGATCCGGCCGGCGTGGAAGGCCAGCACCGCCTGCTCGTTGGAGGCGTTGAACACCGCCGGGTAGGTGGCGCCGGCGCGGCCGACCTGCTTGGCCAGCTCCACAGCGGGGAACGCCTCGTCGTCCAGAGGCTCGAAGGTCCAGGTGTGCGGGGTGGTCCAGTCGATCGGCACACCGACCGCGGCCACCCGGTTCGGCCAGTCCAGGCCCAACGAGATCGGCAAGCGCATGTTCGGCGGCGATGCCTGCGCGATGGTGGAGCCGTCGATGAACTCGACCATCGAGTGGATGAGTGACTGCGGGTGTACGACAACGTCGATGCTCTCGTACGGCACGTCGAAGAGCAGGTGCGCCTCGATGATCTCGAGCCCCTTGTTCACCAGGGTGGCCGAGTTGGTGGTGATGACCAGTCCCATGTCCCAGGTGGGGTGCGCGAGGGCCTCGCGCGGGGTCACGTCGGTCATTTCGGCGCGCGACCGGCCACGGAACGGGCCACCGGAGGCGGTGAGCACCAACCGGCGCACCTCGTCGGCGGTACCGGAACGCAGCGCCTGCGCGATGGCGGAGTGTTCGGAGTCGACCGGCACGATCTGGCCGGGGGCGGCGAGCGCCTTGACCAGGTCGCCGCCGACGATGAGGGATTCCTTGTTGGCCAGCGCCAGCGTGCGGCCGGCCTTGAGCGCGGCGAGGGTCGGGCCCAGCCCGACCGACCCGGTGATGCCGTTGAGCACGACGTCGGCGTCGACATCCCGCACCAGCTGCTCGGCCTCGGCGGCGCCGACGGCGGTGTCGTCGACGTTGAACGCGGCGGCCTGCTCGGCCAACAACGTTCGGTTGCTGCCGGCCGACAGGCCGACCACCTCGAACCGGGTGGGGTTGGCTTTGATGACGTCGAGCGCCTGGGTTCCGATTGAGCCCGTGGACCCGAGAATGATGATTCGCTGCACGCCCCCATGCTAGGCGCACCGCGGATATATGCCCGGTGCGACTTACCTCGCGCTGTAGGGTCGTTGAGTGACCGGAGCCAAGCACGACCCAGCATCCGAACCCGCAACCGTCCCGGAAGCCCCTGCCGAACAGGTGCCCACCACCGACGAAATCGTCGAGATGCCGGTCAAGGCCAAGCGGCCCGGGTTCGTCTACTTCCTCGGATACGGCATCATGGCGCCGATCGCGCGCCTGGTCTTCCGGCCGCGCATCACGGGTAAGGAGAACATCCCCCGCGAGGGCCGGGTGATCCTGGCCAGCAACCACCTGTCGTTCATCGACAGCATCGTCATCCCGCTCACCGCACCGCGGCGCGTGCAGTTCTTGGCCAAGTCCACCTACTTCACCGGCACCGGCTTCAAGGGTTGGGTCTCCCGCCAGTTCTTCACCTCGATCGGTGCGGTCGGCGTGGAACGTGGCGCCGGCCAAGCCGCCCAGGACGCGCTCGACGCCGGCAAGGACATCCTCGACTCCGACAGCGCCTTCGCCATCTACCCCGAGGGCACCCGGTCGTTGGACGGTCGTCTCTACCGCGGCCGCACCGGGGTGGGCTGGCTGGCGCTCACCACGGGGGCCGTCGTGGTGCCGGTGGGCCTGATCGGCACGCAGGAGATCATGCCGGTGGGTTCGAAGATGCCGCGCATCCGCCGCATCAGCGTGAAGTTCGGCGAGCCGATCGACGTGAGCGGGCACGGCACCGCCGACTCGGGACGCGCCCGTCGCAAGGCCACCGACGAGATCATGGCCGCGATCCACGAGCTGACCGGGCAGGAACTGGCACACAGCTACAACGAATCACCGCCGACGACCGTGGTGCAGCGCGTCAAGCGCGCCATCTGGTGGCGCGAACTGCGCTAGCCGCACCGGGCGTCCCCATGGTGTGACGCACGAATACCAGGACGAAGTGCGCAAAAAAGGCAGATATCCGGTTTTTCGTCCTATTAGACTTCCGGATTCCTAACTTCGTGGCGCGCGGGCCCGTGCCCGGATGCGTCTTCGATACGTTGAGGGCATGTCTCACACGGTTTCCCTCATCCGCTCAGCCGACCTGTCCGATGTTGCAGAGTACGCCTACGCCGCCACGGCTCCCGCTGAGGCGCGCCTGATCTTCTTGGCCGGTGCGTGCCCGTTGAACCGCGATGGCAGCACGGTCGGAGTGGGAGATTACGCAGCGCAGGCCGGCAAAGCGATGGAGAACCTGGTTGTCGCGCTGAAGGCGGCGGGAGCCGAGCTCGATAACGTCGTGAGCACCCGGGTTCTTGTGGCGTCGTCCAACCGGAACGACCTCGTCGCCGCGTGGGAGGTCGTCCGTGCGGCATTCGGCCGGCACGACGCGCCGAGCACGCTCATGGGAGTGACCGTGCTCGGGTACCCGGATCAGCTCGTCGAGATCGAAGCCGTCGCGGCCGTGAGCGACTGACGAATGTGCGCGATAGCTGTTGTGGTCGGATTCGGCCGTGCAGCCAGCGGCCTGGTGATCGCGACGGTTCTCGCTTACTTCTACGCCGTCCGCATTGCCCTCGGCGACGGCAACCCATTCGACTACTTCGGCTACTTCACCAATCAGACGAGTCTGCTCGCCAGCCTCATCCTGATCGCTACCGGGGTGCTGGTCGTCCTCGGCCGAAGCGTTCCTCCGGCACTCACCCTCGTGCGAGGAATCATTACGGCGTACTTGCTTGTGGTCGCCGTGATCTACAACCTCCTCGTCCCGGGAACAGGGTCGGCACCGCCGTGGGTGAGCGCCCTCCTCCACCTCGTCTTCCCTCTCCTCGTCGCACTCGACTGGCTGCTCGTCGGCGACCGTCCACGCTTGCCCTGGCGACGGCTCTGGATGCTGCTCCCCTACCCGGTCCTGTGGCTGACCACGGTCCTGATTCGCGGCGTGACCGACGGTTGGGTTCCCTACGGGTTCCTGCTTCCCGAACGCGGGATCGCCTCGCTCATCGTGCACATCGTCGGGCTGCTCGCGGCGATCATCGCCGCGGGCGCACTCGTCTGGGCTGCCAGCCGATCACCCGGCCTCAACGTCCGAGCCGCGGAACTATCGCCGCACCGCGCGTTGAGCGCTCCTTTTCGCCAACGCTCACGATCGCCGGGCTCGGATCATCCGCCGGTGTACATCTCCATGGCCATCTCGTCACCCGACGCGGCGCACGCATCCGACAGCTCTTGCACGGCACTGATCCACTCCGCGGACCCGATTCCGGTCGTTCCCATGGCACCGAGATCAACCATCGGCGCAACGTCCTTCAGCGCGGCGGTCACCGAATAAGAGTTCCGGCAATGATCCGGATCTGTGACAGGACTGCCTTCGCGTTGGCCCGCTCCAGAGTCTCCGGTCGAGCCAGGCAGTCGATGTGCCGCCCCAGGCCGGGGTGAGCGAGCGGACGAAGGACCACCCCCGGATGCTCACGCAAGTCGGTCGTATACCGGGGCATCAGGGCGACGCACCCGCTCGCTTCGACAACCGAAGCAGCAACGGAGAACTCGTTGATCCGGTGCAGGATGCGCGCCTCGCTCCCGCCGATTCCCGCTATCACGGAGAGAGCCTGCTTGAGCGGGAAGCCTTCGTGCACGGCGACCCACGCCTCGTCGAGAAGATCCGCCGGTTCGATCGCAGCCTTCACCGCGAGTGGGTGATCGCGTCGGACAGCGATATCCAGGGGCTCGAACAGAATCGGTTCCACCCGCACCGACCCCGGCCACGACGGGCTGCCGACCAGCCGGTGTGCGAGGACCAGATCATGATCGGCGGTGAGAAGGGGGAATTCTTCCTGAGCCACGTCGAAATCGCTCAGCCGGACATCAGGCAGCTCCGGACTCGCGCACGCGGCTACCAGCGGACCGAAAATCGCCAGGCCCGCGCTGTGGAACGCCACCACTGAAACGGTGCCCAACGGATCGTCTTGGAACAGCTCCACCGCCTGTCGGGCGCGCTCGAGCGCGACTTCCACGTCGATCGCCGCCAGGGCCAGCGCGCGCCCGGCGTCGGTAAGCGCGGTCCGCCGCCCGTCCCTGAACGTCAGCGGGGCGGCAGAGTGGCGTTGCAAGGCGCTGATCTGTTGTGATACCGACGACGGCGTGACGTACAGCGCGGCGGCGACGGCGGCGATGCTGCCCCTGTCGCCCAGCTCTCTTAGTGCGCGAAGCTGACCCAGTTCCATAAGTTCAAACTAAAGCATTCGACATCAAACTCCTCTCTTGTCTTACGCGAGGGGGAACCGGACGATGGTGGAATGCCTGCTCTCCTCCGCCGATTCCACGTCGACCTGCTCCTGCTCCTGGTCGCCGCCTCGTGGGGATCGACCTACCTCGTGGCCAAGGAACTCGTGCAGCAAGAGTCCGTGGTGGCGCTGCTGGCGCTCCGGATGCTGCTCGCCGCAGCCCTCATGGCGGCGATCGTGGCCGCTCGGCGGAACCGGATCACCGCGGCAGAGCTCTGCGCGGGCGTGTTCCTCGGGGCGATCTTGGCCGCCGTGTTCGCGTTCGAAACCTTCGGGATAGCCCACACGTCGGCCACGAACGCCGGGCTCATCATCAGCCTCACGATTGTGTTCACCCCGATTCTGGATTCCGCGGTTTCCGGCCGCCAACTGCCCGGCAGGTTCTTCCTTGCCGCCACGATCGCGATCGGTGGAGTCGCCTTGCTCGCCAGCAACGGCGTGTTCCACACGCCGAGCCTCGGCGACCTGCTCATCCTCGTCGCCGCGATCATTCGCGCCATCCACGTCACCTCGATGTTCACACTCACCGGCAACAAGCCGATGAATTCGCTTCACCTCACGACGGTCCAACTGGCCACCTGCGCGACACTGTTCTCGGCGGCATCCCTGTTCTACGGCGACTCGATCCCGCACTTCCTGGCCAACCTCGACACCGCGCGCGCAGTCCTGTTCCTCTACCTCGTTCTCGCCTGCACAGTCTTCGCGTTCCTGGTACAAACCTGGGCGGTCCGGCGCACCTCGCCCTCCAGAGTGAGCCTCCTCCTCGGAACCGAGCCGATCTGGGCGGCAATCGTCGGAGTTGCGATCGCTCGTGACACCGTGACCCTCCCTGGATACTTCGGTATCGCACTCATTCTGGCGGGTACAGCATGGGGCCGTTCCCTCGAGCAATGGCATCGCCTCGACGAACGCGCAGGGGACGAAGCGTCTCTCAGCGTCGTGGAAAGGTCGCCCAGCCGGGCGGCGGTGTTCGGTGCCTCAGGTTCGGTCGTGGAGGGTGACCTGGTAGCCGTCGGGGTCGGAGAAGGTGAACGTTCGACCGAATGGGCCGTCGATCGGGGCCGAGACGATCGTGTGGCCGTCGGCGACGAGAGCGTCGTGGATGGCCTGGACATCGGTCGCGTGGAGCCAGATCGCGGCGCCGATGCCGGGCTGGGCAACTGACGCGAGGTCGGTGCCGGGAACGAGGTCTCGCAGCGCAAACGCAATCGGGGTCGTTTCAAAAACAACGGCGTGAGGCGGACCCGCCAGCGAGCGGACCAAGCCGAGGTACTGCTCGTAGAACGCCTGCGAAGCGGCGAGATCGCGAGCTTGGAGGGAGATGAAGTCAGGGCCGGTGACAGGCATGGGGATGCTTCTTTCTGTTGCATTTGTGTCAGTTAGCTGACACGGACACTGTATGTCAAAATACTGACATGAGTCAAGACGGAATCGACCTGGAGACGTCACTGGGCTACCTGCTGAAAGAGGCGTCGAGCGCCCTCCGCGCCGCCATGGAAGCAGTACTGCGCCCGCTCGGGATGACCGTGACGCACTACTCCTGCCTCGAATTACTCTCGCAGCGCCCTGGCCTGTCCAACTCCGAGCTCGCGCGAGGAGCGTTCGTGACACGGCAATCGATGAATGTGCTGCTGCAGGCTCTGGAACGAGACGGCTACGTGTCCCGCCCGGCGCAGGCTCGAGTTGGGAAAGTTCTTCCCGCACAGCTCACGCCACGCGGTCGACGAAGCCTCGAGAAGGCGACCGCTATGGTTCGATCCGTCGAGGTCAGGATGCTGGGCGGCCTGACGCCGGAAGAGCAGTCCGATGCGCACAACATCCTGCAGAGCATGATCCGTTCTTTGCGCAACGACGACGAGGGTGGAACGTAACCTCACGGTTCGGGCGGATCGGTGTACTCATCGTCAGCAATAGACATCGAAGTGCCCGCTGCCAAGGGGCCGTTGCAGACTCCGTGCACGAATGCCCAGCTGCCGCGGCGGCACGGGGCACCCACCCAGCCGACGTCCGTAAACTGGGGGCATGTCTTCTTCCTTCTCGGTCAGCCAGGAGCGCAAGCTCGTCACCGCCCTCCCGGGCCCACGGTCAATCGCGCTGCAGGAACGACGCGTTCGCGCCGTGTCTGCCGGTGCCGGCACTCTTGCCAACATCTACATGGACCACGGCGCGGGAGCGATCCTGGTGGACGTGGACGGCAACCAGATCATCGACCTGGGTTGCGGCATCGGTGTGACCACCATCGGCCACGCGAACCCGGAGGTCGCCGCAGCCGCCGCCGCACAGGCCGGCAAACTCACCCACACCCTCTTCACCGTCACCCCGTACGAGAACTACGTGCGCGTCGCCGAGAAGCTCGCCGAGATCACCCCCGGTGACTTCGAGAAGCACTCGATCCTGGTCAACACCGGAGCCGAAGCCGTGGAGAACGCGGTGAAGATCGCCCGCAAATACACCGGCCGCCGCGCCATCGTGAGCCTGGACCACGCGTTCCACGGCCGCACCAACCTCACCATGGCGATGACCTACCGTCCGTGGCCGGAGCGCGTGGGCATGGGCCCGTTCCCCGGTGAGATTTACAGCGTGCCCACCAGCTACCCCTACCAGGACGGTCTGTCCGGCGAAGAAGCGGCCGAGAAGACCATCGACTACATCCAGACCCACATCGGTGCGTCGGAAATCGCGGCGTTCTTCGTCGAGCCGATCCAGGGCGACGGCGGCATCGTCATCCCCGCTCCCGGCTACTTCAAGCGTCTGAGCGAGTTCTGCACCGAGAACGGCATCGTCTTCGTCTCCGACGAGATCCAGGCCGGCATCGCCCGCACCGGCGCCTGGTACGCCATCGAGCACCACGGCGTCGTCCCCGACCTGGTCACCACGGCCAAGGGCATCGCCGGCGGATTCCCGCTCGCCGCCGTCACCGGCCGCGCCGAGATCATGGATGCCGTGCAACCCGGCGGCATCGGCGGAACCTTCGGCGGCAACCCGGTTTCGACCGCGGCGGCCCTGGCGGTGTTCGACATCATCGAGCGCGACAACCTGCTCGACGAGGCCAAGCGCGTGGAGAAGGCCCTCTGGGCCCGCATCGGCGACTGGGCAGACAAATTCGACATCGTCGGCGATGTACGCGGCAAGGGCGCCATGTTCGGCGTTGAGCTTGTGCACCCCGGCACCAAGAAGCCGTTCCCCGAGGCTCTCGCGTTCGTGCTCAAGCACGCCACCACCAATGGCGTCATCGTGCTGGATGCCGGCAGCTGGGACTCCGTGCTGCGGATCATGCCGTCGGTGGTCATCTCCCAGGCCCTCATCGACGACGCCGCCTCGGTGCTCGAAGAGGCCCTCACCCTGTTCGCGGCCACCCAGAAGTAAGCGCCGCACCTCGCGAAAGCGGTCCAGTGGTCACCTCCGCTTTGCGGAGGAAGCCACAGGGCCGCTTTCGCGGTTTAAGCGGGCGGGCTTAGAGCAGCGAGGCCGGCTCGGCGATGATGATGATTGGTTCGTGACCGACGGGAAAATTGACCGACGCCGCGATGAAGCAGGCCTTGGACGCCTCGGAGTGCAGGGACTGAGCCAGCTCCGCCTGGTCCGGGTCGGCAATGGTGACCCGGGGACGCAGGGTGGCGGCGGTGAAGTGGCCACCGCCATCCGCCGTCTGCGCCATGGTGCCGATGGCGTCGTCGGAATAGCCGACCACGACCACCCCGTGTCTGGCGGCCACGTGCAGATACGAGAGCAGGTGGCACTGGCTGAGCGCTCCCAGCAGCAGCTCCTCGGGGTTCCACCGGTCGGCATCGCCGTGGAAGGTGCGGTCGGCCGAGCCGGCGATCGGTTCCTTGCCCGACGAGGTGAGAAGGTGGTCGCGGCCGTACGCCCGATAGCTGCTGGTGCCGGTGCCGCGGTTGCCCGTCCAGTGGATCTGCACGGCATAGTGATGTACACCGATCATGGCGTCTCCTTCGGGTTTCACGCTTACTGGTAATTCTCGCAGGGAATGGCCCGGCTGCTCGCTGGTGCGGGCGGTAAACTGGCGCGATCATGACTGACACGCTGACTGATTCCGCTGCCGCATCCACCCCCTCGTCCCCGGTCTACACGGTGACCCAGGAACGCAAGATCGTGACGGCCATCCCCGGCCCGCGATCCACGGAGATGCACCAGCGACGCCTCGCCGCGGTTTCCACCGGCGTCAGCTCCGCTCTGCCGGTCTACATCAAGAAGGCCAGCGGCGCGATCATCGTCGACCTCGACGACAACCAGTTCATCGATCTGGGCGCCGGCATCGGCGTGACCACGGTCGGCCACTCGGAAACCAGCGTCGTCGCCGCCGCGACCGGCCAGCTGAACGACTTCGTGCACACCCTGTTCACCATCACGCCGTACGAAGAGTACGTGCGCGTCGCCGAGCTGCTCGCCGCGCACACCCCCGGCAGCTTCGCCAAGAAGACCGTGTTGATCAACTCGGGCGCCGAAGCTGTGGAAAACGGCGTGAAGATCGCCCGCAAGTACACCGGCCGTCGCGCCGTGGCCGTGCTCGACCACGCGTACCACGGCCGCACCGTGCTCACCATGGCGATGAACTACAAGGCCGCCCCGTACGCCACCGGCTACGGCCCGCTGGCCGGCGACGTCTACCACGCCCCCAGTTCGTACCCGTATCACGACGGCCTCAGCGGCGCCGAAGCCGCCGCCCGCACCATCGCGTACCTGGAGAAGGTCATCGGCGCCAGCGACCTGGCCTGCCTGGTCGTGGAACCCATCCAGGGTGAGGGTGGCTTCATGGTTCCCGCCGAGGGTTACCTGCCGCTGCTGCAGGAATGGTGCACCGCGAACGGCGTCGTGATGATCGCCGACGAGATCCAGAGCGGCATGGCTCGCACCGGCGCTTACTTCGCCAGTGAGCACTTCGGCTGGGAGCCCGACCTGGTGCTGATCGCCAAGGGCATCGCCGGCGGCATGCCCCTGGCCGCCGTGACCGGCCGCGCCGAGATCCTCGACGCGTCGCAGCCCGGCGGGCTCGGCGGCACCTTCGGCGGCAACCCCGTCGCCTGCGCCGCCGCGATCGCGGTATTCGAGGCGATCGAGAACAACAACCTCCTCGCCGAGGGCCAGCGCATCGAGAAGACCCTCCGCGCCGGCCTGACCGCCTTGGCGGACAAGCACGACATCATCGGCGACATCCGCGGCCGCGGCGCCATGATCGCCATCGAGCTCGTGCAGCCCGGCACCCAGACCACGACCAAGGCACCCAACGCCGCCGCGGTCACCGCGATCGCCGCCTACGCGGCGCAGCACGGCGTGCTGCTGCTCACGGCCGGCACCTACGGCAACGTACTGCGGTTCCTGCCCAGCCTGGCCGTGACGGATGCCCTGCTGACCGACGCCCTGTCGGTCATCGACGACGCGATGGCGACGCTGTAATCGTGACCACGCCGACCTCTCCTGCCGCCTTCGGTGCCGCAGCGCCCTCCACCTCAGGCACCATCGAAGTGATCGACGCCGTCGAACTGGCCGTCGTGGAACGCTCCGGCTTCATCGAGTCCCGCCACGCGGGCGCCGCCGTCGTGCTCGGCACTGACGGCGCCGTTCTGCGCGCCCTCGGCGATGTGAACGCCCCGGTGTTCCCGCGCTCGTCGATGAAGCCGTTCCAGGCCATCGCGGTGATGGCCAGCGGCGTGGTGCTGCGCGGTGAGGATGCCGCGATCGCGACGTCCAGCCACTCCGGCACCCAGAAGCACACCGACCTCGTGCGGGGCCTGTTGGCCCGCGCCGGGCTCTCGGAGGCCGACCTCGGTTGCACGCCCACCTGGCCGGGCGACTCGGGTACCCGCGACTCGCTGGTGCGCCAGGGCGCCGGCCCCGCCCCGATCTACTCGGACTGCTCGGGCAAGCACGCGGCGATGCTCGTTGCCTGTGTGCAGAATCACTGGCCGGTCACCGGGTACCTGGACACCGAACATCCGCTGCAGAAGCGCATTCTCGACGTCGTCGAGCGGTTCACCGGCGAGCGTCCGGCCGCGACCGGCGTCGACGGCTGCGGCGCCCCGGTGCACGCGCTGTCATTGACGGCCCTGGCCCGCGGCATCGCCCGTATCGCCACGTCGAAGTCCAGCTCACCGTTCGCCATCTACCGCGAGGCCGGGTTCCTGGCCGAGGCGGTACGGGAAAACGGCTGGGTGATCGCCGGACCCGGATTGCCGGACTCGATCGCGATCGAGCGCCTAGGTCTGTTCGTCAAGGGCGGGGCAGAGGGCATCATGGTGGCCTCGGCCGAGAACGGCACCACGGTGGCGTTGAAGATCCTCGACGGCAACCTGCGCGCGGCCACCGTCGTCGCGCTGAGCCTGTTGGCGGATGCCGGCGCGGTGCCTCGAGCCGACATCGATGCGATCATCCCCGAACTGAAGGTCGCCGTGCACGGTGGTGGCCAGCCGATCGGCCAGATCCGCGCCAGCTACGTCTAGGGACGCTCAGTCTCGTCGGCTTCCTGCGCCATCGCCAGCGAAGACGCCCCCGGCACCCACTGCACGTCACCGTGCTCGGCGTTCGCACCCCTGGCCAGCACGAACATCAGGGTCGATAGCCGGTTCAGATAGCGCGCGCACAGCGGGTTGACCGTCGTGGGGTGCGCTTCCACGGCGGCCCAAACCGTGCGTTCGGCGCGGCGCACGACGGCCCGCGCCTGATAGAGCAGCGACGCGGCGACGGTGCCGCCGGGAAGCACGAAGCCGCTGAGATCGGTGGCCTGCTGCTCGAAATGGTCGACGGCGCGTTCGAGGCGGGTGAGGTGCGATTCGCTGATTCGTGCGCTCACGGCACGTGGGTCGTCCAGCGGTACGGCGAGGTCGGCGACCAGATCGAACAGGTCGTTCTGCACGCTGGCGAGGGTGGACGTCACCTCGATCGGGAGGTTACCCACGGCCATCACCACGCTCACGGCAGCGTTGGCCTCATCGCAGTCTTCGTAGGCGGCGACGCGCACGTCGGTCTTGGCGACGTCGCCGTGCCGCCCGAAGGTGGTGCGCCCCGAATCCCCCCTCCCGGTGTACAGCGCCGGTCCGGCAGTTTCGAGATCGTCGAGATCAGCCATAGCGGCAACTATAGTAATGTCCCCCGCATCCGCGTAGCGTTGAGGGACGTCGCGAGCAGTTTTTTTGCGCTTCTCAAACCTGTTCGCACCGAGCATCGATCGACGAGTGTTCGATCAGCGAGGACGGACATGTCCAAGGACCCTTCAGACGACAGCATCGAGGCCGCGCTCGGCGACGCGGTCAGTGAACCCGCCCGCACCGGCTGGGCCACCGTCGACAAAACCGTCTTCGGCGTCTCCGCAGGCATCATCGTGGTGGTCTGCCTGCTTGGGGTGCTGTTCACGCAGACCGTGGGCGACGCCGCCGCATCCGCTCTGGGCTGGGTCACCGGCAACCTGGGCTGGCTGTTCATTCTCGGGGCGTCGGGCTTCGTCATCTTCGCGCTGGTGCTGGCCTTCGGCCGGTACGGCAGCATCCCGCTCTCACGGGAAGGGCAGGGCACCGAGTTCTCGACGCTCTCCTGGGTGTCGATGATGTTCAGCGCCGGCATGGGAATCGGCCTGATGTTCTACGGCGTCTTTGAACCGGTCACCCATTTGGCGTCGCCGCCGCCCTTCGTCGACGCGGCAGCGAACAGCCCGGATGCCGCCAACGCGGCCATGGCGTACACATTTTTCCACTGGGGACTGCACCCCTGGGCCATTTACTCGGTGGTGGGCCTGGCCCTGGCGTACTCGACCTACCGGATGGGCCGCGGCAACCTGATGAGCGCACCGTTCCAGGCCATTTTCGGCAAGGACCGGATCGAGACCAAGGGCTGGGGCAAGCCGATCGACATCCTGGCGATCATCTGCACCAAGTTCGGGTCGGCGACCTCGCTCGGTCTCGGCGCCCTGCAGATCGCCGCTGGGATCTCGTTGCTGAGCACCGGCACGTTCTCCGACGACCCGGGCACCGCCTTGCCGATCATCATCATCTGCGTGCTGACCGTGGGTGTGGTGTTCTCCGCCGCGAGCGGCCTTGCGAAGGGGATCAAATGGCTCAGCAACACGAACATGGTGCTCTCCGCCGTGCTCCTGCTGTTCGTCTTCGTGGTCGGACCGACCGTGTTCATCCTGAATCTGCTGCCGTCGGCCATCGGTGCGTACCTGGCCGACCTTGTTCCCATGAGCTTCCACTCGGCGGTGTTCGGCGGCAGCGACTGGCTGGCCAGTTGGACGATCTTCTACTGGGCCTGGTGGATCTCCTGGACCCCGTTCGTGGGCACGTTCATCGCCAGGATCTCCCGCGGCCGCACCATTCGCGAGTTCGTTCTTGGGGTGCTCCTGGTGCCGACGGCGGTCAGTATCCTCTGGTTCGTGGTCTTCGGCGGGGCCGGGCTGCACTTGCAACTGAACGGTGTCGACATCGCCGGCACCGGCAGCGAGGCGGCGGGGTTCTTCGCGGCACTGCAGCAGTACCCGTTCTTCATCGGCTCGGCCCTGGTGGTGATGGTGCTCACCGCGGTGTTCTTCGTCAGCGGGGCGGATGCCGGTGCCCTCGTGCTCGGGACGCTCTCGAGTCGCGGCCGCAAGGAGCCCTGGAAGCCCCTGGTGATCTTCTGGGCGGTGCTCACCGGCGCCGTCGCCGCGGTGCTGTTGTTCGTGGGCGGGCTGGGCGCTCTGCAGACCTTCACGATCCTGGCGGCAAGCCCGTTCGTGGTTATCATCGTGGGCCTGTGCGTATCGCTGTATGTCGACCTGCGCCGCGACCCGTTGCGCCAGCGCACCCTCGGGCCGGTGCGCACCTCGTCGGAGGTGCTCGGCTCGGTGCCGTTCACTCGGCCGGCCACCGACGGCGACGGCCCGCCACCGGATGCCTCGCCGCCACCACCCGGCAACAGGTCCGGCTAATCGAGGCGGGCCTGTCGCTTGGCCCGGGCTGCGGCGGACACCTGCGCGGTCACGACAATCACCAGCGCCAGGATGAACACCGCAGACGCGATCACGTTGGCCTCCGCCGGGATGCCCCGCGACGCCGAAATGTAGATGTACTTCGGGAAGGTGGTCACGGCCCCGGAGTTGAAATTGGTGATGATGAAGTCGTCGAAGCTCAGCGCGAACGACAGCAGCGCGGCGGCGAGGATTCCCGGCAGCAGCAGCGGGAAGGTGATCCGGGCGAACACCTGGCCTGGCGAGCCGTACAGGTCCCGGCCGGCCTCCTCGAGCGCCGGGTCCAGGCCGGCGACGCGGGCCTTCACCGTCACGACCACGAAGCTGATGCAGAACATCGTGTGCGCCAGGATGATCGTGAGCATGTCCTTGGGCACGCCGAGCGAGAGAAACTGCGCGGCCAGCCCGGCACCGAGCACCACCTCGGGGGTCGCCATCGGCAGGAACAGCAACAGGCTGGTACTGGAGCGAAACCTGAATCTGTAGCGCACCAGGGCGATCGCAATCATGGTGCCGAGGATCGTGGCGATCAGCGTGGCTGCCAGACCGATGATCAGGCTGTTGCCGAAGGCCTGGCACACGGCGCCGTTCTGCACCGCGCAGACGTTCAGCCATTTGTCGAGGGTGAAGCCGCGCCAGGTGATGTTGGACTTCAGCGAGTCGTTGAACGAAAAGATGAAGGTGTACACGATCGGCACCATCAGGAAGATCAGCGCGAGCGCCGTGTACAGCGGCAGCAGCCACTTGCCGAGCGAGAGACGACTCACAAGAGCTCCTCGGTTCCGCTTCTCTTCACGTAGACGCCCACGATCACGAGGATCACGGTCATCAGGATGATCGACAGCGATGCCGCCGCGGGATAGTTCAGCAGCACCAGGAAGTTGGCCTCGATCACGTTGCCGATCATCTGGGTGTCCGCCCCGCCGAGGAAGTCGCGACTGGCATTGATGTAGTCGCCGGCTGCGGGGATGAAGGTGAGCAGGGTACCCGCCACGATGCCGGGCATCGACAGCGGGATGGTGACGGTGCGGAAGGTGTGGAACCCGCTGGCGTACAGGTCGTTGCCGGCCTCGAGGTAGCGCAGGTCCAGCCGCTCCAGGGTGGTGTAGAGCGGCAGGGTCATGAACGGGATGAAGTTGTAGGTCAGGCCGAAGATCACCGAGAACGCGGTGCCGGTGAGATGGGCGTCGGGGGCCAGCAGCGAGACGGCCTTCAGCGAGGTGACGAGGAACGATTCGTCGGAGAGCAGCTGCTTCCAGGCCAGCGTGCGCAGCAGGAAGCTGATGAAGAACGGTGCGATCACGAGCACCAGCATCAGGCTCTGCAGCAGCGGCCAGCGCCGGGCGGTGACGCCGATGAAGTACGCCAGCGGGTAGCTGAACAGCAGCGCCAGGACCGTGGCGATGAGCGCATAGCCGAACGAGCGCAGGATGTGCGGCCAGTACTGGCCGATCACCTCGACGTAGTTCTCCCAGCGGAACGCGTAACTGTACATGCCGATGTCACCGAACTCGCTCGGCGCCTGCAGCGAGGTGAGGATCAGCGACACCAGCGGAGCCAGGAAGAACAACACCAGATAGAGGATGCCCGGCAGCAGCAGGAGCAGCGCCACCGGACTGCGGCGGCGCTGCGGCGCATCCGTTGGCGCGGCGGCGGTGCTGGCGAACGCGGCGAAGGCCATCTAGGCCTCCTCGAGCTCCGTGACGAGAGCGGCGCGACGCTGTGCGGCGATGCTCTTGGTGCTGGTGTCGGCGACGAACCTGGGGTCCGGTGCGACGGGGTCGTCGTCGAGGCCGAAGCCGTGCTCGACGTTCCAGGTCACCCATACCTCGTCCCCTTCGCCCTCGACCGGCCCGAAGGAACGGTTCTGTTCGAAGACGATCAGGACACCGACGCCGGGCACGCTCACGAGATATTGGGTGCTCACACCGGTGAAGGACACATCCGTCACCCGGCCCGGGCCCATCACATTGTGGCCGGAGTCGTGGACCGGTTTGTCCCGGTGCAGGGTGAGTTTCTCCGGGCGCACCCCGATGGTGACGTCGCCGGCGTGGCGGTGCGAGCGGGTCTTGGGCACCACGATGCTGCGACCGGCGATGTCCACGGCGATGGACGTGCTGGTCTCCCCCACCACGGGCCCGGTGAAGAGGTTGGACTGGCCGAGGAAGTTCGCCACGAACGCGGTCCGGGGGAGCTCGTAGAGCTGCTCCGGCGCGCCCAGCTGCTCGATCCGGCCCTTGTTCATCACCGCGATGGTGTCGGCCATGGTCATGGCCTCCTCCTGGTCGTGGGTGACATGCAGGAACGTGAGACCGACCTCCTCCTGGATGGTCTTGAGCTCAAGTTGCATCTGCCGGCGCAGCTTGAGGTCCAACGCACCGAGCGGCTCGTCGAGCAACAGCAGCGCGGGCCGATTCACGATCGCCCGGGCCAGCGCCACCCGCTGTTGCTGGCCGCCGGAGAGTTGCACGGGCTTGCGCGCGGCCAGGTGGTCCAGTTCGACCAGCCGGAGCGCCTCATGCGCCTTGCCGAGGGCATCCGTGATCTGGCGCCGTCGCAGCCCGAAGGCCACGTTTTCGAGCACCGTCATGTGCGGGAAGAGCGCGTAACTCTGGAAGACGGTGTTCACCGGCCGCTGGTAGGCCTTTTGGGCGGTGACGTCAGTTCCGCCGATCAGGATGCGGCCGCCGGTGGGGTCTTCCAGTCCGGCCACCAGGCGCAGGGTGGTGGTCTTGCCGCAGCCCGACGGGCCGAGCAGGGCGAAGAACGAGCCGGCGGGAATGACGAGGTCCAGGTGTTCGATGGCGGTGAAGCCGGGGAAGCGTTTCTGGATGCCGACCAGCTCGAGGTCGGCACCCCGGTCGGCGAACGCGCCGCTTGGCACGGTTCAGGCTCCCAGCAGGATGCTCTGGAACTGCGCGCCGTAGGTTTGTTCCTCGGCGCCGGTGAGGGTGCGGAACACCTTGGCCTTGGCGAGGGTGGCGTCATCGGGGAAGATCAGCGGGTTCTCGGCGAGCTCGGGGTCGATCTCCATGGCCGCCTCCCTGGCGCCGGCGACGGGGGTGATGTAGTTCACGTACGCGGCGACCTCGGCGGCGACGGCCGGGTCGTAGTAGTAGTTGATCAGGGCTTCGGCGTTGGCCTTGTGCGCTGAACCGATCGGCACCACGAAGTTGTCGTTCCAGATGGTGCCGCCCTTCTCCGGTACCACGAAGCCCCACTTGTCGCCGTTCTCGGCATTGAGTTGCACGATGTCGCCCGACCAGACGATGGCCGCGAGGCTGTCGCCGTTGACGAGATCTTCCTTGTAGGAGTTGCCCTTGATGTTGCGCACCTGGCCGTCACTGACCTGCTTCTTGAGCACGTCGATCGCGGCGGTGAACTCGTCGTCGCCCCAGTCGCCGGCGATGTCGACGCCCGCATCGAGCATGATCAGGCCCATGGTGTCGCGCATCTCGGAAAGCACGCCGACACGGCCCTTGAGCTCGGGAGTGTTCCACAACTCCTCGACCGAGCCGATGCCGCCGGGGAGCTTCTCCTTGTTCCAGCAGATGCCCGCGAAGCCGCCCTGCCACGGCACCGACAGCGCCCGGCCGGGGTCGAAGTCCACGTTCTTGAGGGTGGGCAGCAGGTTGGTCAGGTTGGGGATGTTCGCGTGGTCGAGTTCCTGCAGGTAGCCGAACCTGGCGAGCCGGCCGACCATCCAGTCGGTCAGGCAGACGGTGTCGGCGCCGATGTCCTTGCCGAGGGCGAGTTGGTCTTTGACCTTGCCGTAGTAGGTGTTGTTGTCGTCCACGGCCTCGGTGTAGTTCACCGTGATGCCGGTCTCGGCGGTGAAGGCAGCCAGGGTCGGGTAGTCCCCGGCGTCGTCCACGTCGATGTACAGCGCCCAGTTGTCCCAGCGCAGCGTCTTCTCGCTCTCGGACGCGTCGGCCGCCGCTGTCGGTTGCGCCGCACTGCCGGTCGAACACGCGGCGAGCGCCAGTGCCGCCGCTCCTGCCCCCGCGCCGGTGAGGAGCGCGCGCCGGCCCAGCTGGGCCTGCCTGGCCTGGCGGACGAGCTGCTGGATCATCGGGTCTGCGGGTATCGGCCTGGGCGACATGGACGGTCTCCTTGCATTCTTCAGCGGCGTCGAAAGGCGTCGGGAACGCCCCGGCCCGCTGCGTGACGAGTGGACCGATAGTGGCACAGTCGACACCGAACGCGCCATAAAATGATCAAAACGTTAACATTCCTGCAATTTTCAACCGATTTCGTCGCTGTCGCTCGGTCGTTGCGTTCGGGATCGACGATCCAGCCACAGTAGGCTGCTCCCAGGCTGGCCCCCACCAGACTGTCCCCACCAGGCTCAGGAGCGTCATGCGAGTTGCAGTCCCCCGCGAGATCAAAAACAACGAGTTCAGGGTCGCGATCACCCCGGCCGGCGTCCACGACCTGGTGCTCCACGGGCACGAGGTGCTCGTCGAGACCGGTGCGGGCGTCGGCTCATCGATCACGGACGCGCAGTACCGCTCCGCCGGAGCCACGATCATGCCTGACGCCGCATCCACCTGGGCCGGGGCCGAGTTACTGCTCAAGGTGAAGGAGCCCGTGCCCAGCGAGTACGGCTACTTCAGGCCCGATCTCGTACTCTTCACCTACCTGCACCTGGCCGCGGAGGCCGGCCTCACCCAGGCGCTCCTGACGGCCGGGGTCACCGGCATCGCCTACGAGACCGTGCAGCTGCCCAGCCGGGCACTGCCCCTGTTGGCGCCCATGAGCGAGGTCGCCGGCCGGCTGGCTCCGATCGTCGGCGCGAACGCCATGCTCAAGCCCAACGGCGGGCCCGGCCTGCTCGTGCCGGGTGTGCCGGGCACTCACCCGGCCAGGGTCACGATTCTCGGCGGCGGGGTCGCCGGAACCGCCGCCATGCAGGTGGCAATCGGCCTGGGCGCCGAGGTCACGGTTTTGGACACCAACCTCTTCCGTCTCCGCGAACTGGATGCCCTGTACTACGGGCGGGTGAAGACCATCGCGTCGAACGCGTTCGAGATCGACACGGCGCTCGTGCAGTCCGACCTGGTGATCGGGTCCGTGCTGATCCCGGGCGCCAAGGCGCCCAAACTGGTCAGCAACGAGCTGGTGTCGCGGATGAAGCCGGGCAGCGTTCTCGTGGACATCGCCGTCGACCAGGGCGGCTGCTTCACCGACACCCACGCCACCACACACACCGAGCCCACCTTCACCGTGCACGGGTCGCTGTTCTACTGCGTGGCCAACATGCCGGGGGCGGTGCCGAGCACGTCAACCTACGCCCTCACCAACGCCACCCTGCCCTACGTGCGGGCGATCGCGAACCTCGGCTGGCTCGAGGCTCTTCGCTTCGACGCCGCGCTGGCGCTGGGATTGAACACCCACGCCGGTGTTCTGACGAACGCGCCGGTCGCCGCCGCCAACACCTTGCCGTTCCGGCCTCTCGCCGAGGTGCTCGCCTAGGCGGCTGCCTGCCCCGACCTACGGCACCGTGACCCTGTGCACGGTGCCGTCAGGGCGCAGCAGCCAGCCCCGCGAACCGGCCGGAGCCAGCGGCGGCGGCAGGTCGCGCCGGCGGGTCAGCAGGCGGTAGTCGGCCAGGCTGGCGCCGTCGAAGACCAGCGGAGCCACGCCGCGCAACCCGGTCAGCAGCGACCAGTGCGCCTGCCAGGTGTCTGCGTCGCCCACCAGCACGGTGCCGGCGGCGACGTCGGAGACCACCAGGCGATCCTCCCGGGCTCCGACCGACGGGTGAGCGCCGAGCAGCACGACGTGCGGGAAGGCCGGCGAAGCGGCAGCCCGGATGGCTGCGGCGGTTCGTGCGGCGGACCCCGCGACAACGAGCAGCACACGGGTGGACGCGCTGGTGTCGTCCAGCGCGGACGGGACGACGGCCGGCTCGTAACCGTGCCCGGCGGGCTCGGCGAGCATCAGCTGGATTCGCGCACCCCGCCAGCGCCCGCCCCCTGGCGGCACGGTTTCGTCGTAGCTCGCTGCCGATTCTCCCACAGCCTGGTGCTCGTACACGCTGGGCAGCCGCAGCACCAGGCGGCTCTGGCACAGGGCGGGCAGGGCCTGCAGCGCCCCGGTGAGCCGTTGCCCGGTGACCACCAGGTGCAGCCCGCCCTGGCCGCCGTCACGAAGGAGTCCGGTGAGCAGGTCGACGGCTGCCGCACGGTGTTCTTCGCCCCACCGGGCGAGCACGGCGTCGATGTCATCGAAGAGCAGCAGCCGGCTTTCCGGCCCGGCGTCGTGTCGCCGGCCACCCGCCGGTGCAAGGCCGGCCGGGCCGTCCAGTGCGGCCCTCGCCCGCACCAGGGCGTCCCAAGTGCCCTCGACATCGGCCGGGATGAGGTCGATCCGATGCGGGGCCTGGGCGGCGATCGCGGCCAGCAGTGTCGACTTACCCGTTCCCGCACCTCCCACCACCAGCAGGTGCCCGTCGGCCCGTGGGTCGTACCCGGCCACGGCGTAGCGCTGCTGCTCCGGCTCATCGATCAGTCCCAGCACGAACGGCGGCGGCGGACCCTCGGCGGCGAGCGCGGCGACCTGGGCCGGCGTGACCAGCCGAGGGAGCGGGTCCAGCCAGGGCCGCCGCGGCGGGTCTGCGGAAGCTGGTGCGCCGTTCAGGACCGCCTGGATGTCGGCGTGGGTCGTCGTGGCCACCTGGCAGGTTTGCGCGGGCGCCGACCCGCTGCGCACCACGCATCGGCCAGGCCGGCCGGCGTCGATCCGGGCGGCGGCATCCGACCCGATCACGGCCAGGCTGTCGGCGGCGTTGTTCACCCGTAGCGAGAGCCGCAGACTGCAATTGGACAGCAGGGCGTCACGCGCCACGCCGGCGGGTCGCTGCGTGCACAGCACCAGGTGCACGCCCAATGACCGGCCCCGGGCGGCGATGTCCACGAACTGTGCGTGCAGCGTGGGAAAGGCGTCCAGCATGGTGGCGAATTCGTCGATCACGATGATCAGGCGCGACAGACGCCCGGCGCTGCGCGGGTCGGTGATGTCACGGCCGCCGGCGTCACGGAGCACCCGTTCCCGGTGCCGCAGCTCAGCGGCGAGGCTGCCCAGGGCCCTGAGCGCCTCGCGGTCGTCGAGATCGGTGATCAGCCCCACGCAGTGCGGCAGCTCCCGCACGAAGTCGAATGCCGCCCCGCCCTTGAAGTCGACGAGCAGGAAGGTGACCTGGCTCGGCGGATACCGGGCGGCCAGCGCTGCCACCCAGGTCACCAGGAGTTCGCTCTTGCCGCTGCCCGTCGTGCCGCCCACGAGGGCGTGCGGCCCATCGGCCACGAGGTCCACACTCAGGGGTCCCCGCTCCCCCACCCCGATGACGCAGGCGAGGCCGGCCGGCGTATCGAGGGGGTGGTCGGCTCCCCCATCGGGGTCAGTAGCCCACTGAGAACACAACGGTGCGAAGGCGACGGTCTCCGGCAGCGCGTCCCCCGAGTCGACCACGCCGGCCGCCTCGGCCGCACGGCGGAGCATCGCACCGAATCCGGCGGTCTGCTGTTCAGCCACCAGGTGCGGCACGAAGTGCAGCGCGGCCGGACTCCCTCCCAGCCGCACGAGTTCAGCGTCGCTCGCCCCGTCCACCCGCACGATGGTCGCGCACCCTGGCGGGAGAGCGGCGCCGGTTTCGGCGAGCGCGATCCGGAAATCGGTGTCGGATCCCCCGGACGGACCGGACTGACCGGGCCGGGCCGGGCCGGCTGGCGTGCCCCCGGTGATCGTGAGCCACCGGGCCGGGGACACCGCCGACCGGTGCGGGAGGCCGGCCGCCCAGGCCCAGTCGTCGCCGGCCGGAATCCGGATGCCCAGGGCGCGGGGGCTGAGCTGGCCGACCAGTTGCACCACCAGGCTGCGGGCCAGCGACCTGACGACCAGGCCGGGTCCGACCAGCCCGATGCTGCCGGCCGGGTCCACGGTGATGGGGGCGCCGGTCAGGACCGCCGCCCTGGCCCGCAACTCGCGCTGCTCGGCGCTGGCACCGCCCTCCAGGCGCAGGCCGCTGGGGACCGGTCCGGCCCCGAGCACCAGAGCGGCCGTCGCCGGATCGGCCCAGCGGGTCGGGTCGTGGGCGTCGCCGAGCATCCGGTGCGCCGCGGGTGCGGCACGCCAGGCATCGCGCCGCAGCCGGGCGAGGCTCTGGTCGACGGTATCCTCCGCCTCGGCCATCCGGGTCGCGTAGCCGGCGGCGTCCCTGCGGCGTTGCCGAGATCCGGACCGGCGCCCGTCGACGAGCCCCGCGACGGCGATGATGGGGCTGAGGACCGCGAAGACGAGCACCAGCGCCGATCCGGTGATCGCCCAGATCAGTCCGGCGGCAATCAGGGGTGCCACGCAGGCGATGAGCGGAAAGCCGGGGCGTCCGGGTGGCACGGGCGGGGTCGGCAGCCGGATCGGGTCGATGGTAGGCGGCTCGGGGGCGACGGTCATGTCTCCAGCACACCCGAACGGCCGGCCGGGACGACCGATGCGGCGGTCCCGGTGCAGAACGCGGGAACCGACCGGGGTGTGGAGGAGCGGCGAGGCCTTAGAGCACCATGAAGAACTGGTCGCCGATCTCGACCCTGGCACCCCGGCCCACCAGATACCGCCGGCCCGGCTCGCAGCGCAGCGCCGGCGCCGGCGCCCGCCGCACGACGGTGCCGTTGCCGGAGAACCTGTCGTTGACCCAGAACTCGCCGTCGTGCTGGCCGAATTCGAGGTGGCTCTTGGACACCGACATGCCCAGGTCGGTGATTTGGATCAGGTGGTCGAACTGTTCCGACGGCTGGGGCAGCGGGCGGCGGCCGATGAGACCACTGCCGCGCACCGAAACGGTTTCGCCGGTGCTGAACTGCAGGGTGTACCGTGCGGGCTGCGACTTCTCGGCCGGTGCCGCCGCGTGAGCGCCGGCGGGGCGAACGGTCGGGGGCCCGCCATCGGCCGGCTGGTCATCGGCAGGGCCGTTACCCGCCGGCCACCACGGCACCGAGATCACCGTGGTGCGGGGTGCGAGCGGCTGGATAATGGTGGTGTCGCTGGGGCGCGGGTCGGCGCGCTTGCGGGTGATGGGGGTCGCCGAGGTCGAGCTGCCGCAGCCGCCGCAGAACATTGCGCCTTCTGGCAGGTGCGCCCCGCAAATTTGGCAGTTCACTGACCCGGTCCCTTCGTGCTCTCGCGAGCTCCCCACAGCCTGCGCCTGCGCCGGCCATCCCGCCCGGCAGTTCTCTTAGCGTAGCGACCGAATGACCGCACCGAGATGACCGCGCGCAGGCGGTCCCGACGGTTGAGTCCGGCCCGCAGGCCATTCTGCAGCTCCCGCACCGACACCCAGATGCCGTCAGGGTCGATCTCCGCCGCCCCGTCGGGAGCGAAGACGGCCCGGTCCACCTCCCGGGCCAGCCAGAGAGCGCGCACTCCGCCGACGGATCGGGCCAGCTCGGTGCGGGTCGCCAGGGGCGGCACGAACAGGCCGTGATCGGTCACGCTGTCGGCGAATTCCCGCCAGCCACCCACGATGCGGTCGATCGGCCGGTGGGCCAGACGGCGCTGTCGGCGACGCCGCCACTTGGCGACAACGATGCCGAGCAACGGTGCGGCGAGAAGGCCGAACCCGAGCAGGGACCAGGCCGCTATGCTCACGATCAGCCTGACCACAGCCCAGAACGGGTCGGCAGCGGCGGGCGGGTCGGTGGTCTGGCTTTCCGGCTGGCTGGGCTCGGGTTGTTCGGCGGTCTCCGGCACCGGCGGGGGCAGCACGGTCTGCGGGCGGGAGATCGGAGCGGGGTCGTCGGGTTGGCGGGCCGGGATCTCCCGGACGGGCGGGTTGGGATCCAGCGCCACCCAGCCGTCGGCCTGGGTCTGCACCTCGATCCACGCCGAGGCGTCGGCGCCGGTCACCGGGGCGGTAGCACCCTCCGCGGCGGGTACAAAGCCCACCACCACCCGCGCCGGAAAGGCGATCTGCCGGGCCATCAGAGCCGCCGTGACCGCGTATTGTTCGGCATCGCCGAGCATCGGCTGGTCCTGCAGCAGCTCGTCGATGCGGTCAACACCGTGCCCGGACCGGCTGACGGGTTCCCCGGCGGTGCCGTGGCTGACGTATCCGGTCGTGGCCAGGAAGTAGAGCACGGCCTGCAGGCTCTGGCCCGGCGTGTCGCCCGGCCGCAGGACACCGGCCAGGGTTTCTTCGAGGCCGTCGGGCAGCACCGCGGCGGGCGGTAGGACCGCGGAGCCGGGCCGGGCATCTGCCAGGTCACCGACGAGAGTGGGCACGACGGCGGTGCTGGTGTAGCTGTCGCCCTCCTCCAGGCCGGTGACCACGGCGGCGGTCCCACCGAGGTCGTTGTACACGAACGACTCCTGGCGGGCGGCCGCGGTGGCGCCGGTGAACTCGATCTGTTCCAGCGCTCCGACGCCGGGCACCCAGACGCCGTCGTACTCCCGGATCGACACCGACAGGGAGACCTCGTCGCCGCGCACGGCACTCTGGTCGAGACGGTAGGGCAGCCTGGTGAAGGTGCCGGAGTCCGGCCCCGCCGCATCCGCGGTGCCCACCGAATACACCACCCCGTCGTAGTCGTCGAGGGTTGCCAGCCGGATGCGCCCGCCGGCCGGGAGCCCCTCGACCTCGAAGAGCACGGTGTCGGCGAGGTCCGGCTGCTGGTAGTTGCGGAACGCGGACAGCGGACTCGGGTAGGCGCGGGCGTCGAAAGGCGCCACCACTCGGGTGCGCAGCACGTCCCTGGCCGCGGTGGGCGGCAGGGCGACGGCGGCGACGGTGCCGGCCAGGACCGCCACCGTCAGCCCGAGAGCCGCGACGACCACGGACCGGGCCGCGCCCATCCGCCGGTCGGCCGCCG
>NZ_SOGI01000031.1:0-35121 GCF_004403385.1 Cryobacterium sp. TMT4-31 | reverse complement strand
CGTCGCCGCTGCGGGCCGCGCGTCCCGCGGCCGCCAAGATGCTGTGCTGCGCCCGCTCGGCATCGGCCCGGGCCTTCACACGGCGGGTCCCCCGCGCCGCCGGCGGCCCCGGTGGCCCGGCACGGTCGACCACCGACGGGTCAAACGGCTCGGCACGACCGGTCGGCCCGGGCGGCAGCAGGTAGTCCCAGGCCGACACCGGCGACACCCCCGCCGACAGCAGCACGGCCAGACGTTCGGCGATGCGGGCCACCTCCTCTATCGGCGGCGGCGGAGCGGCGCGTCGGCGGCTCACGCGGGCACCGTCGCGAGACGCTCGGCGGCGTCGAGGGTGAACCGGCCCACCTGCGCCAGGCGCCGCCGGCCGCCCCGCCGCTCGAGGTGCAACACCAGCCCGATCGCGCTCACGGTCTGCCGGGCCACCGCCGCCGGACTCATCCCGGCGAGCGCGCCGAGCGCCTCGAGCCGGGCGGGCACATCGGCCAGGGAGTTGGCGTGCAGGGTGCCGGCGCCGCCGTCGTGGCCGGTGTTCAGGGCGGCCAGCAGCTCACGGATCTCCACGCCCCGGCACTCGCCGAGCACCAACCGGTCCGGACGCATCCGCAGCGCCTCGCGCAGCAGGCTGTCCAGGCCGATGCGGCCGGCACCCTCGAGGTTGGCTTGCCGGGATTCCAGGGCCACGACGTGCGGGTGGTTGATGCGCAGCTCGGCGACATCCTCGATGGCCACGATGCGTTCGGCCGCGGGCGCCTCGCCGAGCAACGCGGCGAGCAGGGTGGTCTTGCCACTGCCGGCGGCACCGGTCACGAGCAGGTTCTCCCGGTCGAGCACCGCCGCGCGCAACCGGCCCAGCTGGGCGGCCGCGTCCTCACCGTGGCCGAACAGGCCGCCGGCGGCGAGGGCGTCGAGGCTGAGCCTCTCGGTTCGCGGCAACCGAATCGACAGCAGCGTGCCCGTGCTCGATACCGGCGGCAGCACGGCGTGCACCCGGATGCCGTCGGCCAGCCGCACGTCGACGCAGGGGCTGGCTTCGTCGATGTGCCGGCCGCCGAGGGCGATCAGCCGCACCGCCAGGTCACGGATGCTCCGCTCGTCGCCGTGCCAGTCCGGCGCGGGTACCAGCCCGCGTCCGGCGTCGAGCCAGAGGCCGGCATCCCCGTTCACGAAGAGGTCGGTGACGGCGGGGTCGCGGGCGAACCGGCTGAGCGGACCGAGCACGGAGAGGTCGGTGCGGGGAGGTTGCGGCGGGATGGGGTCGAGGCTGCGGTCAAGGGCGCGGTCGCGAGGTGGGTCTGTCTCCGCGTCCAGCCACGCGGCTGGATAGGAGGGCTGCGGCCGCTCTCCCCCGAGCGTTGCCCGATCGGGGTCGGTACTGACGGTGAGGGCGCTGGACCGGTTGAGGAAGGAGGGCACCGCGACGAAGGGCTCTGGCATGCGGGCACGTTAGCGGGCGGGCGGGTGCGGGCGCCGTGGCGCATCCGGTGGTGTGAGGTGGCCGGTGAGGACGGGGCTGTGGAGGAGCGGCGGTGCACGGCACACACGCACGTCACGGGGTCTCGACAAGCTCGACCGACGAGGCGGGCACGTCGTGCGCGCGTGTCACGGCTCCCGACAAGCTCGACCGACGAGGCGGGAGCGGGCAGGGTGCAGAGACAACTGTTGCCCGGACGGACTACTGCGCCCGGTGTGCGGGGCGCAGTTGTCCGGCCGGGCAACGGTTCTGCCTGGAGGGGGCCGATACAGCGATATTGCGGTACAGCGGGTCACGCAGTTTGCACGGTTCACGCGGGGGGCGCCAGAGCCGGGCGGGGAAAGCACGGGTGCGTCGTTGAGAGGCGCAGAGCGTGCTGTTAAAAGAGGGGGGCGGCACCTATTGGGGGGAACAGGTGCCGCCTCGGCAGTGCGTTGATTGGGGGGAACCAACACACCACAGGTCAAAACTTTCGTTCAGACATTGATAAGCATACTTGGGAAAATCAGATCCGCAAGTCCTCCGGGTCCCCCTAAATGAGGACACGAAAATATGAGCCCGTGAGAGCACGATTTCAAAAATATCCTGAGCAGAAAACCGGCCGTTCTTCCGGGGAAATTTGTCCTCGGAACGGGCGTATCCGCCGTGTAGGGTTCAGGGACGGGTCCGCCGCGGCGCCCCGCCACCGCCTGAACTCGCAAAGGAGCGAACCATCATGAGCGTGCAAATCGACCATCTTCTCCACGAAACCCGCCGATTCCCGCCGTCTCCGGAGTTTGCCGCGACATCAGTGGCGACCGAGGCTCTTTACACGGATGCCGCAGCAGATCGGCTTGGTTTCTGGGCCGCGCAGGCCCGCGACCTCCTGCACTGGCACAAACCGTTCACCCGCACCCTCGACTGGACCAATCCGCCGTTCGCCAAGTGGTTCGACGACGGCGAGCTCAACGTGGCGTACAACTGCCTCGACCGGCACGTGCTCGCCGGCAACGGCGACCGGGTGGCGCTGCACTGGGAGGGCGAGCCGGGCGATACCCGCTCGATCACCTATGCAGAGCTCACCGAGGAGGTCAAACGTGCCGCGAACGTGCTTCTCAGCCTCGGCGTGCGCGCCGGCGACCGGGTGGCCATCTACCTGCCGATGATCCCCGAGGCCGTCGTGGCGATGCTCGCCGTGGCCCGCATCGGCGCCGTGCATTCGGTGATCTTCGGCGGCTTCAGCGCCGAGAGCCTGCGCTCCCGCATCGACGACGCCGAAGCGGTGGTCGTGATCACCTCCGACGGCGGCTACCGCAAGGGCCGGGCCACCCCGCTCAAGCCCGCGGTCGACGCGGCCCTGGCCAGCGGCGACTCCTCGGTGCGCACCGTGCTCGTGGTGAACCGCACCGGCGGCGACGTGGAGTGGAACGAACGCGACAAGTGGTGGCACGAGGAGCTCGCCGCCGTCTCCGGCGAGCACGAGGCGCAGGCGTTCCCGGCCGAGAACCCACTGTTCATCCTCTACACCTCCGGCACCACCGGTAAGCCCAAGGGCATCCTGCACACCAGCGGCGGCTACCTCACCCAGGTGGCCTTCACCCACAAGAACGTCTTCGACCTCAAGCCCGAGACCGACGTGTTCTGGTGCACCGCCGACGTGGGCTGGATCACCGGCCACAGTTACGTGGTCTACGGGCCGCTGGCCAACGGCGCCACGCAGGTGCTCTACGAGGGCACCCCCGACACCCCGCACCCCGGCCGGTGGTGGGAGATCATCGAGAAGCACAAGGTGAGCATCCTGTACACGGCGCCCACCGCCATCCGCACGTTCATGAAAATCGGCCGACAGGAGCCGCAGAAGTTCGACCTGACCAGCCTGCGCCTGCTCGGCTCGGTGGGCGAGCCGATCAACCCGGAAGCGTGGATGTGGTACCGCGAGGTGATCGGCAACCACGTCACCCCGGTGGTGGACACCTGGTGGCAGACCGAGACCGGCGCGATCATGATCTCCGCGCTGCCCGGCCTCACCGAGACCAAGCCCGGCGCGGCGCAGGTCGCCATCCCCGGCATCTCCATCGACGTGATCGGTGAAGACGGCGAGCACGTGGGGCACGGCAACGGCGGCCTGCTCGTGGTCACCGGACCGTGGCCGTCGATGCTGCGCGGCATCTGGGGCGACCCGGAGCGTTTCATCGAGACCTACTGGGAGAAGTTCCAGGATGCCCCGAACGGTCCGCTGTACTTCGCCGGCGACGGCGCCCGGCTCGACCGCGACGGCGACATCTGGCTGCTCGGCCGGGTCGATGACGTGATGAACGTCTCCGGGCACCGGCTGTCCACCGCCGAGATCGAGTCGTCGCTGGTGGCGCACCCCATGGTGGCCGAGTCCGCGGTGGTGGGCGCGCACGATGAGACCACCGGGCAGGCCGTGGTGGCGTTCGTGATCATCAAGTTCAGCCAGACGGATGCGGCGTCGCACGCCGACATCAGCGCCGTGCTGCGCGCGCACGTGACGTTGCAGATCGGGGCGATCGCCCGGCCGCGGGAGATCCACATCGTGAACGAGCTGCCCAAGACCCGCTCGGGCAAGATCATGCGGCGGTTGCTGCGCGATGTGGCCGAGGGCCGCGAGATCGGCGATACCACCACCCTCGCCGACACCTCGATCATGCAGATCATCTCGGAGAGCATGCGCTAGCCCCGCTCCTCGCTCGCGAACTGTGAGTTAAGCACCTTCCGAACGCCCGGGAAGGTGCTTTTCTCGCAGTTCGCGAGCCTTCGGGCGGGTGGGCTCGGAGTAAACGTTCACGAACGCCCCATACCGTGGGCCAAATGTCTCGAGATACCTCCCGCAACCGGATGGGCGGACTCGACGCCCTGCGCGGGGTCGCCGCTGTGATCGTGCTCGTGCACCACGTGTCGATGACCGCGCCGGCAATTTCGGCCGCGTACAGCTCCAGTGCCGACGTGGCCGTGTTCTCCCCCGCCTGGTGGGTCACCCTGTCGCCGCTGAAGATCCTCTTCGCCGGCCCGGAGTTCGTGCTGGTGTTCTTCGTGCTCAGCGGGTTCGTGTTGGTGCTCACCCCGCTGCGGCGCTTGCAGTGGACCCGGCCCCCCGCGGAGGCGCCCGGCTACGACTGGTTGGCGTACTACCCGCGCCGCATCGTCCGGCTGGCCATCCCGGTGGTCGTGTCGGTGGGCCTGGCCGCCGCGTGGATTTTGCTCGTGCCGCGCACCGGCGCCGGCGGCGCGTGGATGGCGAAGCAGGGCAGCCCCGACCTCGGCATCGGCAATCTGCTGCGCGAGGCCAGCATCCTGGGCTTCACCGGCCGACCCGACGTCAACCCGCCGCTCTGGTCGCTGGCCTGGGAGATGTGGTTCTCGCTGCTGCTGCCCGTCGGCGTGATCTTCGCCGTGGCCAGCCGCCGGTGGACGCTGGCCTGGGTGGCGCTGCTGATGGCCACGTCCACCTCGGGGTACCTGCTCGGCATCGAGCCGCTGATGTACCTGCCGGCGTTCGGCCTGGGTGCCCTGCTCGCGGCCAACCACGGGTCACTCCTGGCCTGGTCGACCCGGCTGGTCAGTCGGCGCGGCGGCACCCTGGTTTGGGCGGCGATCGCCGTGCTCGGGCCGGTGCTGCTCATCGCGTACTGGCTGCTGCGGCCGGCGCTGACCGAGCCGTGGAACAGCGTGGCCCTGTCGCTGCGGGTGCCGGGCGCGGTGTTGATCGTGGCGACCGTGGCGCTGTGGCCGCCGGTGCAGCGGATGCTCAGCGGGCGCCTCTTGGCCTGGCTCGGAACCATCAGCTTCAGCCTGTACCTCGTGCATTTCCCCATCGTGGTGACCTTCGCGCAGCTGTTCGGGCCGGAGCACTGGTGGTGGGGCGCTCTGGTCTCGGTGCCGCTGAGCCTGGTGCTTGCCCAGCTGATGTACCGCTGGGTGGAGTTGCCCGCGCAGACGCTGGCGGGTCGGGTCGGGGCCAGGTTCTCGGCCGGGCATCCGCGCCCCGAGGCTGTACGACAAGGTCGCGAGCTGTGAGAAAAGCACCGAAAAACTCTCTGGAAAGGCGCTTGAGTCACAGCTCGCGACGGTGAGATCAAGCGAAGGAGACGGTCAGCTCCACCTCGACGGGCGAGTCCAGCGGCAGCACGGCCACGCCCACCGCGGAGCGGGCGTGCACACCGATGCTGCCGAAGATCTCGCCGAGCACATCGGAGGCGCCGTTGACCACGCCGGGCTGGCCGGTGAAGTCCGGGGCGGATGCGACGAACCCGGTGACCTTGACCACCTGGGTGATCCGGTCCAGCGAGCCGATCACACTCTGGATGGCGGCGAGCGCGTTGAGCGCGCACTGCCGGGCGTAGCCCTGGGCGTCCGCGGCCGACACGAGGCCCTCGCCGTCCCCGACCTTGCCCGTGGCCGGCATCAGGCCGGCCACCATCGGCAGCTGGCCGGAGGTGAACACCAGCGACCCGCTCACCACGGCGGGAACGTACGACGCCACCGGCGGGACCACCGTCGGGAGTTCAATGCCCAGTTCGGCCAGACGGGCCTCGATCTGCGACACGATCAGGCGCCGGTCGAGCCGGCGACGGGGCGCTTGAGGTAGGCGACAAGTCCACCTTCCGGGCCGGTGACGACCTGCACAAGCTCCCAACCTTCCGAGCCCCAGTTGTTGAGGATGGCGGCTGTGTTGTGGATCATCAGCGGGGTGGTGAGGTATTCCCAGGCAGTCATGCGGCTCCGATTCAGGCGATTTTTCAGGTTGTGTCCCTTACGCTCAATTGTATGTCTGCCAAAAAACGTACGGTTAGTGGAGCGCTCGGCGGCCTCCTGGGCTTTATTGGGATGAGCGCCGTCGCCGGTGTCCTCGTCACCGTTGCCGTGACCCCCGCCCTCGCCGTATCGGGCATGACGGCCACCAACACGATCAACGTGTTCGAGAACCTGCCCAACTACCTCACGGTCGACCAGCTCTCCCAGAAGAGCACCATCTACGCCATCGACGGCAACGGCGCCCCGTACGCGCTGGCGTCGTTCTACGACCAGAACCGCGTCGAAGTGCCGGTCACGAGCATGAGCCAGTACGTGCAGGATGCCGCGGTCGCCGGCGAGGACCCCCGCTTCGAGGAGCACGGCGGCGTGGACCTGCAGGGCACCATTCGTGGCGCCCTGTCCACCGTCACCGGCGGCGGCACCCAGGGTGGATCATCCATCACCCAGCAGTACGTCAAGAACGTTCTCGTGCAAAAGTGCGAGGTGCTCAACGACCAGGACAAGCTGGACGCCTGCTACGACGAGGCCACCGAAACCTCTCCTGAGCGCAAGCTCAAGGAGATGCGTCTGGCCATCGGTGTGGAGAAGGAATACAGCAAGCTCGAGATCCTGCAGGGCTACCTGAACATCACTCTCTTCGGCGGCAGCGTGTACGGCATTGAAGCGGCCTCCGGGTACTACTTCAACACCACCGCGGCGAACCTCAACCTGTCCCAGTCGGCCAGCCTGATCGCCATCGTGAACAACCCGGAGAAGTTCCGTCTGGACCGGCCCGAGAGCGAAGCCAACGGCGCCGCAAACGGGTACGCCGCCAACAAGGAACGCCGCGACTACATCCTGGGCGAGATGCTGCAGTACAAGAAGGTGACCCAGGAGGAGTACGACGTTGCCATCGCGTCCCCGATCGAGCCCACCATCACCGAGCCGAGCACCGGATGCCAGACCGCCGGCGGCAGCGCCTACTTCTGTGATTACGTCACCCACGTGCTCAAGAGCGACCCGACCTTCGGCGAAGACGAAGACACCCGCATGATGAACTTCCGTCGCGGCGGCTACGACATCTACACGACCCTCGACCTGGACCTGCAGCTGGCCACCGAGACCACCATGGCCGAGAACGTGCCGCAGACCGCCAGCTGGGATGTTGGCGCTGTGGCCACCAGCGTTGAGGTGGGCACCGGCCGGGTGCTCACGATGGCGCAGAACAAGACCTACAGCCAGGACCCCGAGGTGCAGGCCACCGGCGCCCAGTACTCCGGCGTCAACTACAACACCGACTACGACCAGGGCGGCTCGAGCGGATTCCAGCCCGGCTCCACGTACAAGGTATTCACCCTCGCCGAGTGGCTGAAGGAGGGTCACGCGCTCAACGAACGCGTCGACTCGGCCCGCAAGAGCGACTGGGGCACCTTCCAGGACTACTGCGACGGCCCGCAGACCTTCCCCGGCTACAACCCGAAGAACGACGCGAACGAGCCCGGCACCGGCTACACCGCCCTGCAGTCGACCATCAACTCGATCAACACCGGCTTCATCGGAATGGCCAAGAAGCTTGACCTCTGCAAGATCCGCGACACCGTTGAGTCCTTCGGGGTGCACCGGGCGGATGGCGGCGAGCTCGAGAAGGGTGCCTCCTCGGTGCTCGGCACCAATGAGATCGCCCCGCTGAGCATGGCCGTGGCCTTCGCCGGCATCGCCAACGCCGGCAAAACCTGCTCGGCCGTGGTCATCGACCGCATCGTCGGACCGGACGACGCCGAGATCGCACCGCCCACCTCCACCTGCAACCAGTCGGTTGAACCATCCGTGGCCGCCGGCATGGCGTACGCCATGAAGCGGGTACTCACCGAGGGCTCCGCAACCCAGTCCAACGACTCCACCTACCCGAAGGTGCCGATGATCGGCAAGACCGGAACCACCGACGGCGCCAAGGACACCTGGATGACCGGCGCGAGCAGCAAGGTCGCCACCGTTGTGGGCGTCGTCGCCGTCACCGGTGAGGCCAACCAGCGGTCCCGCGACTACGCCTTCGAGAGCGGCTCCGCGGCCACCGCCCGGCACCGCATGTGGCCGGACATCATGAGCGTCGCCAACGCCAAGTACGGCGGAGACGAGTTCTCTGAGGCCTCGACCAACGTCATCCAGGGCGCTCAGGTGCCCGTGCCCGACGTGCGTGGCCAGTCGATGGCGGATGCCCAGACCGCGCTCGAGGGCGCCGGCTTCGAGTTCGCCGACGGCGGCGTGATCGACTCCGAGCTGCCCGCCGGCAGCGTGGCCCGCACCGACCCCGCCTCCGGCGCGTCGGCCGGCAACGGCGCCACGATCACGGTGTTCTCCAGCAACGGGAACCAGATCCTGCTGCCCGACGTGACCGGCCAGAGCCTTGATCAGGCCAGGGGAACGCTCACCGGCTTCACCGTGACGACCACCGACCAGGCCGTCACCGACCCCAACCAGAACAACAAGGTGATCGCGATGACCCCGACCGCCGGCACCCCGGCATCCCGGGGCAGCTCGGTCGCCCTCGTGGTGGGCAAGATGGGAGCGGCGGGTTGAGCGCCGCGCGCGCCATCGTCGCCTCCGCCGCCGCCGTGACCACGGCGGGGCTGGCGGCGTTCGCCTGGGGTTCCCTCGTGGAACGCCGCCGGTTCACCCTGCGTGAGGTGACGGTTCCGGTGCTCGCGCCCGGGTCCGAACCGATCACGGTGCTGCACCTCTCCGATCTGCACATGGCCCCGTGGCAGCGCGACAAGCAGGACTGGGTGCGCGGTCTTGCCGCGCTGAAGCCCGACCTCGTTGTGAACACCGGCGACAACCTGGGTCACGAAGACGGCATCGCGGGCGTGGAGTACGCCCTCGAACCGTTCAAGGGCATCCCGGGCATCTTCGTGAACGGCTCCAACGACTTCTTCGGCCCGCAGCCCAAGAACCCGCTGAAGTACTTCGGCGGCCCGTCGATGCTGCGCAGCCGGCACGTCGAGCTTGACACCGACGACCTGCACCGGGTGTTCGCCGACCTCGGCTGGACCGACCTGAACAACGCCGCTGAGGCGCTGGACATCAACGGCACCCACCTGGAGATCTTCGGGGTCGATGACCCGCACATCCGCCGGGACCGGCTCGACCTGATCACCGGAGCCATCGACGAGATGCGCGGCAACGACCCGCTCACCGAGGAGACCTGGCCGGACCCCGAAGAACCGGCCGGCCGGCGCTCGACGCTGACCGTGGGTGTGGTGCACGCCCCGTACCAGCGGGTACTCAACTCCTTCGTCAACCACGGCGCCCAGCTGATGCTGGCCGGGCACACCCACGGTGGTCAGGTGTGCGTGCCGAAGTTCGGCGCTTTGGTAACCAATTGTGATATTCCCCGCCGTCAGGTGAAGGGACTCAGCCTGTGGAGTGTGGGGCTGCGCACCGCGTACCTCAATGTTTCCGCGGGTTTGGGCACCTCGATCTACGCGCCGGTGCGCTTCGCCTGCCCGCCGGAGGCGACCCTGCTCACCCTCACCGCCGCGTAGCCACGACCCCCTTCTGGGGTGGCTTGGCTCGTCCGGGTCCCCCGGCGATCCCCTAGGCTCGCTCTTATGGGGGATTCCAAGAGAACTTTTTCCGGCGTCATCGGGGGACTCGCCGGTTTCGTGGCGATGAGCGCTGTCGCCGGCCTGCTGATTGCTGTCGGGATCACCCCGGCGCTTGCAATCTCGAGTCTGGCCGCGAGCAGCACGATCAACGCCTTCGAAAACCTGCCGAATTACCTCAAGATCGACGAGCTGTCGCAGGTGAGCACCATCTATGCGGTGCCGAACAGCGGAGTCCCCTACGAGCTCGCCTCGTTCTACGACCAGAACCGGGTGGAAGTTCCTCTGGCGGCCATGAACCTGTTCGTGCAGGACGCCGTCGTCGCCGGTGAGGACCCCCGGTTTCGCGAACACGGCGGAATCGACCTGCAGGGCACCATGCGGGCGGCGCTGGCCAAGTTCACCGGCGGGCCCACCTCGGGCGGCTCATCGGTGACCCAGCAGTACGTCAAGAACGTGCTGGTGCAAAAGTGCGAGGTCATGCCCGACCCGGACGAGCTTCAGGCCTGCTTCGAGGAGGCCACCGACCCCACTGAGGAACGCAAACTCAAGGAGATGCGGCTGGCCATCGGGGTGGAGAAGGCGTACAGCAAGGACGAGATCCTGCAGGGCTACCTGAACATCACCGGCTTCGGGGGCACTGTGTACGGCATCCAGGCCGCGGCCGAGTACTACTTCTCGGCCACCGCCGCCACCCTCACCCTGCCGCAGGCCGCGAGCCTCATCGCGATCGTGAACAACCCTGAGAAGTTCCGCCTGGACGAGCCCGAGAGCGAGACCAACGGCGCCGCGAACGGGTACGCCGCCAACAAGGACCGCCGCGACTACATCCTGCGCGAGATGCTCAAGCACAAGAAGATCAACCAAGCCGACTACGACGCCGCCGTCGCCAGCCCGATCGAACCGGCCATCACCGAGCCCAGCACCGGCTGCCAGACCGCCGGCGGCGCCGCATACTTCTGCGACTACGTCACCTACCAGCTCAAGACCGATCCCACCTTCGGCGCAGACGAAGACACCCGCATGACGAACTTCCGTCGCGGCGGCTACCAGATCTACACCACCCTCGACATCGAGCTGCAGTTGGCGTCCGAGGCGGCCATCGCCGAGAACGTGCCGATGACGTTCGAGGACTGGGACGTGGGAGCGGTGGCGACCAGCGTGGAGGTTGGCACCGGCCGGGTGCTCACGATGGCGCAGAACAAGATCTACACCCAGTTGGAGGTTGCTCCTGGCCCGGAGTACACCGGCATCAACTACAACACCGACTTCAACCAGGGCGGCTCGCTGGGCTTCCAGCCCGGCTCCACCTACAAGGTCTTCACCCTGGCCGAATGGCTCAAGGAGGGCCATCCGCTCGGCGAACGGGTCGACTCGGCACGCAAGTCCAACTGGGGCACCTTCCAGGACTACTGCGACGGCCCGCAGAACTTCGGGGCCTACAACCCGCGCAACGACTCCAACGAGGCCGGCCGCAACTACTCGGCCCTGGAATCGACCATCGACTCGATCAACACCGGCTTCATGGGTATGGCCAAGCGCCTGGACCTGTGCAAAATCCGTGACACCGCCGAGTCCTTCGGCGTACACCGGGCCAACGGTGACCCGCTGGAGAAGGGCGCCTCCTCAGTGTTGGGCACCAACGAGATCGCGCCGCTGAGCATGGCCGTGGCCTTCGCCGGCATCGCCAACAAGGGCACCACCTGCACCCCCATCGTGATCGACCGGATCATCGGCGCCGACGGCGTCGAGATCCCAGCGCCGGTGTCGACCTGCACCGCGTCGGTGGAGCCCGAGGTGGCCGCCGGCATGGCGTACGCCATGGAACGGGTGATGACCCAGGGTTCCGCCGGAGTCTCCTATCGCAACACCTCCCCGCGCTCCCCGATGATCGGCAAGACCGGAACCACCGACGGCAGCAAGGACACCTGGATGAGCGGGGCGAGCACCAAGGTCGCCACCGTGGTGGGCGTGGTGAGCGTCACCGGCTTCGACACCAACCAGCGCAACGTGTACTTCGACAGCGGCCAGGCGGCTACCGCCCGGCACCGCATCTGGCCGGAGATCATGAGCGTGGCCAATGCCAAGTACGGAGGCGACGAGTTCGAGCAGGCCGCCAACAACCTCATCCGCGGGGTGCAGGTCACCGTGCCTGACGTGCGCGGCCAGAGCGTGGATGCGGCGCGCGAGACCATTGAGGCCGCCGGCTTCGGCTTCCTCGACGGCGGCGTGACCGACTCGGAGTTGCCGGCCGGTACCGTCTCACGCAGCGACCCAGCTGGCGGCGACAGCACCAGCACCGGAGCCACCGTCACGGTGTACTCCAGCAATGGCTCCCAGATTCTGCTGCCGAACGTGGTCGGGCAGTCTCTAGACCAGGCAAAGGGCACGCTGAGCGGTTTCGGGGTGGTGGCCAGCGAGCAGCCGGTGACCGACGCGAGCCAGAACGGCAAGGTGCTCTCGATGGCGCCTGCCGCCGGCACCCCCACCGCCCCCGGCGGCACCGTGACCGTCGTCGTCGGCAAGTCCGCCGCCGCCCCGCCCGGCTAACAACCCCACCGCACCACACGTTGATCGAGCCCCACCGCTGATCGAGCTTGTCGAGATCCCGGGTCTCGACAAGCTCGACCGACGAGGTGGCTGAGCCGGACGGTCCGATGGGGTTATACTTGTCGAGGTCCACAGGACCATCGGGGTATGGCGCAGCTTGGTAGCGCGCGTCGTTCGGGACGACGAGGTCGCAGGTTCAAATCCTGTTACCCCGACAGAAATAAACCCCCACTCAAGTGAGTGGGGGTTTTTCTGTTCTCACCAGTTGCCGGCGTTGGAAAGGCCACGACATGACCGACTCCCCCGCATTCGCCCCAGACGCCAAGGTGTCCCGTCGCGCCTGGCAGGCCCTCATCGTGCTGATGGCGGGCATGTTCATGGCCCTGCTCGACACCACGATCGTGAACGTGGCGCTGCCCAGCATCCGCACCAGCCTCGACGCCTCCGAGGCGACCCTGTCCTGGATCATCTCCGGCTACGCCCTGGCGTTCGGTCTGGCCCTCATTCCCGCCGGCCGCATCGGCGACCGGATCGGCCACAAGTGGGTCTTCTTCACCGGCCTGGCGCTCTTCACCGTCGCCAGCCTGGCCTGCGGGCTCGCCCAGAACGACCTGCAGCTGATCATCGCCCGCGTCGTGCAGGGTCTGGCCGGCGGCATGTTCGTGCCCGCGGTCACGGCCGTCATCCAGCTGATGTTCCCGGCGGCGTCCCGCGGCAAGGCGTTCGCCATCATGGGGTCGGTCATCGGCGTCTCCACCGCGCTCGGCCCCATCGTGGGCGGCCTGATCATCGAGGCGTTCGGCGTGGAAGAGGGCTGGCGCCTGGTCTTCTGGGTGAACCTGCCGATCGGCATCGTCGCGCTGATCGCCGCCGCCATCCTGCTGCCCACCGGCACCGGCACCGCCTCCGCGCCCGGCGCGCCGGCCGCTGCCCGCGTCGACGGGGTGGGCCTGCTGCTGCTCTCCGCCGGCCTGGTGGCCCTGCTGGTGCCGTTGATCGAGGGCCAGGACCGCGGCTGGCCGCTCTGGACCTACCTGGTGCTCGCCGCCGGGGTGCTGCTCATCGTGGCGTTCGGCGCCTGGGAGGTGGCCCTGACCAAACGCGGCAGCAGCCCGCTCGTGCCGCCGCATCTCTTCTCGCACCCGGCGTTCACCGGCGGCGTCATCCTGGCCCTGGTCTACTTCGCGGCATTCACGAGCATCTTCTTCACCATCTCGATCCTCTGGCAGGCGGGCCTCGGCCACACCGCGCTGGAATCCGGCCTGGTCTCGATCCCGTTCGCGATCGGCTCGATCCTGGGCGCGTCGCAGAGCAACCGGCTCACCGAGCGCCTGGGACGCACCGTGCTCGTCGGTGGTGTGGCCCTGGTCACGGTGGGTCTGATCTGGGTGTGGCTGGTGCTGCTGCTCACCGTCCCCGCCGACCTCACCAACTGGATCCTGCTGCCGCCGCTGTTCATCGCGGGCCTGGGCAGCGGGTGCTTCATCGCGCCGAACGTGGCGTTCATCGTCGCCACCGTCGACCCCTCCGAGGCCGGCGCCGCCAGTGGTGTGATCGGTGTGATGCAGCGGGTGGGCAGCGCCGCGGGCATCGCCGTGGTGGGCAGTGTGTTCTTCGGCACCCTGGTGGTGGCCGGCCCTGGCGCGGATGCCGTCGCCGCCGGCTTCACCCACAGCGCCACCCTGGCCATGGCCGTCAGTGCCGGACTGAGCGTGGTGGCGCTGTTGCTGGTGTTCCTGCTGCCCAAGCGCGTCGACGTGGTCGACGGCCTCTGAGCCGCTCCGGCGCGTTCCCCGCCCTCCCAGCTTCGCCTCGCTAGGCTGGCAAACTCGGTCCATTACAGGTGATGAATCCCGCGATGAACCCCGCTGGAGGCCGTGCCCATCCGATTAGGGAGGTTACGTGAACGCTCTAGCCCACCACCGCCACGCCGCCCTCCGCCGGATCGCCGGCTGGCTCGCGGCCGCCTACCTGATGGCGCTCGCGCTCATCGCACTCTGGCCCACCCCCGTGGACCGTGCCGCGGCCGGAACCATCACGCGCATTCTGGTGTTTCTGCACGCTCACGGCGTGCCGCAGCGGTTGGACTACCCGCTGATCGAATTCACCGCGAACATCGCCCTGTTCGTGCCTGTGGGGCTACTGGGGGTGCTCCTGATGGGCCGGCACCGCTGGCTGCTGGCCTTTCTGGTCGGTTTCATTGCGAGCTGCGCCATCGAGTTCGGCCAGCTGGTGCTCCTGCCGGCCCGGGTCGCAACCCCCGTCGACGTGATGGCCAACACCGCCGGCACCGCCCTAGGCGTGCTTCTGGCCTTGGCCCTGCTCGCCGTCGTCACCGCCCGCTCCTCCACCCGCCCGGCGCGGCAGCCGTAACGCTCAACCGGCCGCTTGCAGCTGCGGCACGACATCGACGAGAGTGTCGGTTTGGAATCCCTGCTGTACGAGCGCCAGCTTCTCCTGATCGATGAGCACGATCGATTGCCCGTCGGGTGACGTTCCGGTGCCGGTGCTCGGAAGCGTGAAGAACGTGACGTTGTTCATGCGCACCTCACGCAGCTCCACTCCCAGACCCGCCAGGTAGGCCGAGTTGAGCCCTTCATCGACCGAGAGGTACGGCGCCACGGCTCCGACGACTCCGCTAAGCGTGGCCGGGTTAGCGAGCGTCTCAGCGGTCAGAATCTTGCCCAGCACTGCTTTGATGAAGGCCTGTTGGTTGCGCACGCGTTGATAGTCGCCATCGGTGAACGCATACCGTTCCCGAACGAACGCCAGCGCCTCGACACCACTGAGGTTGTGCACTCCAGCCGCGAAGGTGTGCCCGGGGAGGTGGCTCGAATCAAAGGCCACCGGGTTGTCGATGGCGACTCCGCCCAGCGCATCAGTGACGCCCTTGAAACCTTTGAAGTCGATGATAGCCACGTGGTCCACGCGCACGCCCAGAAGGCTCTCCACAGTTTGTAGTGCGAGGGGCACGCCCCCGAGTGACAGCGCGGCGTTTATCTTGGCCTTACCCTCACCAGGGATCTCGAGCCAGCTGTCGCGCATGATCGACATAACGCTTATGTTGGCGCGGTCCGCCGGCACATGCACCACCATCATGGTGTCCGACCGCTGCCCGGTGAGATCGGCGATGGAGCCGTCGTTCTCCCCCCTGGTGTCGGACCCGAGGAGCAGAATATTCTGGGCTCGGCCAGCCTCACCCTCTAGAACAGGCGGGCGGCTGGCATCGTCAGAGGGGAACACATCCGGCAGCTTGGTGGTCTGGCTGTCAAAGGAGCTGCTCAGGCTCCAGGCAAAAACGCCAGCGGCCCCCGCGACCAGGAGCCCGACACTCCCGACAGCGATGAGCGCGATCCACCAGCCACGCAATCGACGACGGGTCTTGGGCCGGGTCTGAGTGGTTTCGTCAGTCATGATTGTGCCTAAGCTCCGGCCAGCGGTTTTAGGAGTCGGGGTGCAACGTCGGAATAAGCTGATCGAGGAACGTCGCGGTGTCTTCCCAGTTTTCCACGGCGATGCAGTCGACACCGAGTGCCTTCACCGGGTAGTCGTTGCCGTTCTCGTCAAGCCGGTCGCCCACGAAGAGCATGTCCCCCAGCGGGATCCCGGTGAGTTCGGCCAGTCGCTTCATGCCGTACGCCTTGTCAATGCCCCTCCGGGTGATGTCCACCGACGTGGATCCGCCGCTGCGCACTTCGAGGTCGGGCAGCAGTGCCTGCACGGCCTCGCGCAGCGCCGTCTTCTTCGCGCCGTCCGGATCCCACTGGGTTTTCGCCGCCACGGGCGCCGCCTGACCGAGGGCCGAGAAGGTGATCTGCGAGCCGCGGTCTTCCAAGATCGCCCCCCAGGTTTCACTCTCCCAGTAGCCCAGCGCGCGGGCGGTCGACTCCACGGCAGCCAGAGCACGCTGCTTCTGGTCGACGGTGAGGTTCTCGGCGTAAACCTGCTCCCACTCCCCCGCCGTATGGCGGTAGTACTGGGTGCCGCAGGTGGGCATCAGGTGCAGGCGCGCCAGTGCGGCGTCGTCCACCCCCGTGAGATTGTCGATCACCTGCATGGTGAACTGGGCGAACTGCCCACCAGAGATCACGCAGACCTCGGCTGAATCAAGGAGCCGCACCAGCAGGGAGGCCATGCGGGCATCGATCGGCGACTTCGAGGCCGCCAGGGTGTCGTCGAGGTCGAAGGCAACCAGTCGGGGGTGTTGCATTGCCATTAGGGGCGGCCTAATCCGTAGTACTTCCAGCCGGTGGCCCGCCAAGCGGTAGCGTCGAGAGTGTTACGCCCGTCGATGATCGTCCGCGTATTCACCAGGCCGGCAGCCCACTCCGGGTCAATTGACTTGAATTCGGGCCACTCAGTGACAAGCACCACAGCGTCAGCTCCGCGCAATGCGACATCGATGTCGGGAGTGTAGGAGATTTGCGGGTGACGTGAACGCGAGTTCTGGATGGCCTGCGGGTCGGTAGCCACCACGTCGGCGCCGAGGCCTCGCAGCTGCACGGCCACGTCGAGAGCCGGCGAGTCGCGCACGTCATCGGAGTGCGGCTTGAAGCTAAGCCCAAGAACGGCGACTTTGGCGGTGTGCACGGGCCGGTCGAGCGCAGAAACAGTGAGATCTACGACCCGTTGCCGACGGCGCAGGTTGATGGCGTCGACCTCTTTCAGGAAAGCTACGGACTCACCGCGGCCGAGCTCCTCCGCCCGAGCCGTAAAGGCGCGAATATCCTTCGGCAGGCAGCCGCCGCCAAAGCCGACCCCGGCGTTGAGGAAGCGACGGCCGATGCGGCTGTCATAGCCGATGGCGTCGGCGAGCTGGGTGACATCGGCACCAGACACCTCAGCGATTTCCGCCATGGCATTAATGAAGCTGATTTTGGTCGCCAGGAACGCGTTGGCTGCCACTTTAACGAGCTCTGCGGTCGCGTAATCAGTGACGACCAAGGGTGTTCCCGTGGCCATGGCGGAGGCATAGACCTCATTGAGCTGGGCAACGGCACGCTCACCGATCGGTCCGGCAGGAACACCGTAGACCAGGCGATCGGGCGCAATAGTGTCTTGCACGGCGAATCCTTCGCGCAGGAACTCGGGGTTCCAGGCGAGTGATCCGCCGGTTTGAGCGGCTTCGATGACCGCGGCGAGCCGAGCAGCGGTACCCACAGGCACTGTGCTCTTTCCCACGATCAAGTCACCAGGGTTGAGATGCGGCAGGAGCGCCTCCACGGCCGCGTCCACATACCGCAAGTCGGCAGCGTAACTGCCCTTTTTCTGGGGGGTCCCCACGGCAACGAAGTGAACCTCTGCGCCCTTGGCCTCGGCGATTTCGGTGCTGAAACGCAGCCGCCCCGTTGCCAAAGCTGAGGTGAGCACCTCGGGCAAACCCGGCTCGAAAAACGGGGTGCGCCCGGCACTGAGGGCCGCAATTTTTGCCTCATCAATGTCGATACCGACAACTTCATGACCAAGCTCGGCCATTGCGGAAGCGTGCACGGCACCGAGGTAGCCACAGCCGATTACAGATATCTTCATACGTCATTACCCATGGTCCAGAGTCTATCGGCCATGCCGGGAGGGTCCCGTGCGGCGGTGTGCTACACGCAGCCGGGCGCATCCACAGCGACCGTGGTGGGGTTCAGCATCGGGGTAGTGCGAAGTTCTGGCACAGCGTAGTTGGCCTCGGGGCCAGAGAAGGTGACCGCAACCTCACTCGTTTGGCCGGGGGCCAGCATGACCGTGAACTTCGCAACAGGCCTGCCCAGGTCGTCGGTGGTGGTGTCCAGGGCTGCTCCCGCGGCGGCGCCAGAGGAGACGTAAGTCGTGCCGGGAGGTCCGTAAACGTACACCTCGGTGCGGAATAGATCTGCGCCCCAGAAGCCGCTAGCTACATAGGCCGGCAGGGTTTTTCCTATTTCAGGAGTCATTGTGGAGTGGAGATTCACTGTCGTGGTGAACGTCGGAGTCGCCGATGTGCACACGTCGGTGCTGAGCGTCGCACCGGTCTCCAAGTAGAAGTCCATCTTCGACGTCGAAGTGTCACGGAAAAAAACGCCCGCTGTCGTGGACGACTCGTTTGTGGTGGGAAGTATCCCGGCCAGCGTGGTGCCTTCGAGGATCTTCTGCTCTTCTGGGTGCGAGCTCCACGCCATGATTCGGTGTTCGTTCACCCCTTGGGAAACGGCGCTCAGCATGGCTTGTGGCTCAGCTTGGGAGTTCGTAACGGCACCGAACATCGTCCTCGCCGCCTCCGCGAAGAAAGCGTCGGTCCGATCTGGTCCGTCTCTGCCCTGGTACCGAAAGTAGATTTCGTTGAGCAGAAGGGCTACGGCATTCTCTTTTGAGAGAACATCGCCGGTGCTCATTGTTACGGGGCCCGTAGCGCCGAGCATGTAGGAAAGTGCTGCAGGATCGACTGAGATGACTCCGTCAACGGCGCCGCCCACATCCCGCTGCCAAAAAGCCTGGGTGATTTGGGCGGCGGTGGGAAAGTCCGGTCTGCTGGTTGCAAGATTCAGCCGCGTGTAGATCAACGGCGAATAGAGCGCCGCCAGTTTTGGATCCCCCGCGAGCACTGGTAACGAGTCATCTCTCAAAAAAGTCTGACTTGAGGCCTGGCGGGCAATGCTGATTTGCCCAGCGTCGATAGTAATCTCGGTCAGCGCGGCGGCCGTGCCGCCTAGCGCCGTCGTTTCTGCGAGGTTCTGGAAGAGCAGAATATAACTGCGCGGACCGGAGGCGCCGAGCATGTCGGGAACCACCGAGCTGATCGAGCTCACGTCGCTCACAGTGGTTGCAGCACCGTCGAGTAAGGTGCCAAGCGTCGTCCCGGCTTCTTCGACCTGCCCGATCGTGCCGTCCAGTTCGATATTGCCGACTGATACCGCCGCGGAGTCCAGTGCAGTGCTCGCCGCTATGAGAGCCGCGTTCAGGTCCACAATCGGTTCGAGGTCGATTCGTCCATCGACGGGTTTTAGCGACGCCGCGCTCAAGTTAGACGCCACTGTAGCGATGGGCGCAACGGCGTCCTGTGCCACGACGTCGATAGCTTCGGCCAGCTCCCGCACGGCGGTGAGATTCACCCCGGCAAATGGGATGCTTTCTGCAGCCCTCCAAACTGGGTCGTCTGTCTGGTCGACTGCCTTGCTCGTGGCTGCCGAAAGAGCCGTAGAGGTTGCACCGACTCCGACAAAGTCCATGGCGGCTGCCTGAGTCTTCAATGTGCCAACGAGAGACTGTGCCGCTTCCAATTCCGTCTTTACGGTGAGCGCACGTGAGGCCAACCATCCTCCTGCTGCACCACCCACAATGACCACGCCGACGAACACCGCGACCGTAATCAGCCAGCGGCGCGTGCGGCGCTTGGTATGCCGAGGTCGACTGGCGGAAGCAGCGGAGCGGTTCAAGGTTGAATCAGTCACCTACGAACGCTAACGCATGATGTCATCTTGTGTGACATTGGAATGTGCTGGTCGAAGTCGCTTCCTTGAAAGCAAGGTACCGAACTCAGATCTGTTGCCAATCCACGCAACTTGCCAGTGCGAAGCGACGCCAGAGCCACCCAGAGCGCAACGTCCTGCAAACACGCCCGATTACCATCACCCGACCTCGTTGCTCGCCGACCTCAGAAAACTCTCATCTGAACGCCACGCACCGCACGCCAAACCCACAACCTTCGAGTCTCATTTGGAGTAGATGGCGAAGTCCACTCACTTCAATTACACGATCAATTTGTGAGGAGTTTCCTGGAGAATGGGAATATCAGATACGTCTTCCCCACCTGCCTCGACCGCATCAGGGACCATGCACATGGCAATTGCAAACCATGTCAGAGGGAAGAAAAGCGCATTCGAGAACACACTGTTTACCAGGATGAGCACGAGAAGGTAGGCGCCCTTTCTGTTGCCGAACGCCGCCGTGAAGATTAGGCAACCGATCATCGGGATTGCGATGAATTTGCCTTCTGCGAGAAGGCTAAAGAACCAGTTGCTGCCGGTAGAACCTTGGGCGAAGCTGTAATCAATCGCACCGAATCCATTCACGCGCCCGCTCGCCGATAGACCATGGCCGTACCATGGAGCACTTTCGAAAAGATTGCGAAGACCGTCTATCTGTGCATAGCGCGCAACGGTGACACCGTCGCCGCCACCCACGACGAGCGCACTAGACATTCGGTGAAGCAGCAGCTCCACTTCGACAGGAAACAGTGAGAAGACAAAGATGAACCCGATCAACACGACGAAAGTAATCACGATTGCCGGCAGCCCGTGCGACTTCGCTGCCTTCCGGTGTTGCACAAAATTCCGAAAGAGGGCCCAAACGGCAACAACTACAAGTGCAAGAACTGCAGCACGAGCTGACGCGAGTACGACCCCGAGTGCATTTATCGTCAGGAAGAGAATTTGCCACTGGCGCCTGAGCGGTGCCATAACGGCAAGAAGTACCCCAGCTGCGGAGTAGAGACCAAGCCAATCCGGTTCGGGGTAGATTCCGCTAGGTCGGTGTAACTCTGCTCCCTCCAGCTGGAACAACTGTTCCGGGAGGATGCCGACCGCTTGGCCGATGGCTGTCGCTGCGCCAAAAGTGACAAAAAGGAGAAGCCCGTTGCGAGCGATTTGCAGGTGTTTGGGGTCTGCTCGAAAGACGAATAATCCAGTCGACACCGCCAACAGAGCAAGTTGAAATCCTAGACCAACCGTTGTTGTCAGGTCGCCAACGAAAGCTGTCACAACCATAAGACCGCAAGCGGTCACAAACAGCAAAATTCTAGCGAGCAACTTCGGGTTCTTGGCCCTCGAAACGACGACATAAACAAGCACCAGAATCGTGTAAATGTGAACGCCATTGACTTGCAGCAAAATGAAGCCTGACGACGCGCCGATCGAAAAAGACAGTACTTCCAGACCACGGCTATACGTGGCGAAGAATACGACGACGAGAACAGCAGCGACTGCTGCCAAAATCAAAAGTGTGATCAAGAAGACCTCCCCCTGTAGGCAAGACTAGTAGGACGGGCGGGGCACCGGCTCACTCTACTCATCGCGGCCGAATGTCAGGACCGCCTATGTTGATCTCAAAGTCTCTAGGTCGGATGATGACTGGCGGGGGGGGCAGCCGCCATCCACTTTACCTTCGCGGATTTGAGCTATTCGCATTAGCGGCCTTTTAGACCAGAAGATCACCCACCCTACCAGTTTACTGCGGCTCTCAGTACTCTCGGTGGAGTTTTTATGGCGACCTAAGACGTCAACCTGGTGGACGATTAGTACGATCGCGAATGAAGCGAGCGGGTACACCGCCTACGAGAGTAAACGGCGGCACGTCCCGCGTGACTACGCTTCCGGCTGCCACGACGGCACCTTGCCCAATTGTCACTCCTGCAGTAATTGTTGATCCACTTCCGATCCACACATCGTCTTCGATGGTGGCGAATGAGCGAATCACACCCTGCGCCTTGATTGTCGTGGAGGTGGTCGAAAAGTCGTGATCCTCCGAGAAAATGCGCACGCCAGGACCCATCATGACGTCACTTCCAATGACGACACGTCCCGAACAACCGATGTAGCCGCCCGGGCCGATGCTGGATCGATCCCCAAAACGCAGTCCTATGCCTGCATCCCCACCGTAATAGCTACTCGGTCGTATGAGGGTGCCGCGCCCGATTGATACGTTCGTTCCAAACGAGATGCCCTCAACGGAGAGTCCATGAATCTCCGAGAAGTCCTCCAGGACAAGACGACCGGCATGGCTCACCATGCCCGGGTTCCTGATACGGGCGTGAGCACCCATGAACAACGGCCCAGCAGAAGACTTCAGGACAAGTTTATGCAGCGTGCCTCTGCAGAACATCGCTGTCGCCCTTATCAAGGTCCTAATCGATGCATCCACGTTCTCGGGACCACTGAGCAGGTCAAACCGACTCAAAATGCCCATGTATCATCCATTCGGTTCCTATTGCCAGCTTGAGATTTGGGGTTCACGCGCCTGAAGCGAATCCACCGAGACGATATGACTCACTCGAGCGTGTGCTTACGCTCTTCACCCCTGAGAGCGCCTTTCTGTACACGACGTATCGTCGTGCGTTGGCACGGGCCTCGAGCCGCCTCTGGGAGAAGATTCGACCGGTATACCGGTAGGTCATTTCTCTTGCCAACATTCCGCTCAGCATAACTGTCTTCCAGATACCCGCGTGCAGTCGCGTGGGCGCGATACGCCAAGAGTATAGGTCGTAGAGATTCTCAATCCACATGGTATTCACGCGGCCATCCACGGTTGCAGAGCTCCCTCCGACTGCGTGCGCTGCGTTTAGGCGGGGGTCCACCACAACTCGTTGCCCGCTCGACCGAACGCGCAGGCAAAAATCTACATCCTCGGCGTACATAAACCACCGATCTGTCAGCCCGCCGAGAGCGACCCACGTGCTGGCAGGGACCATTAGACACCCTCCACTTGCCCAATCCACGTCTTTGGGAGTTTTGGAGAAGTTGTTGCGAAACAGGTAGTTGCCTTCGAAGAACGAGGACTTGGTACCAAGCCTAGAAAGACCGGACTGGTGCAGAAACATTCTCCAGATGGTTGGCGCGCGTCCAGCTGCTATGACTCGAATTCCTGTGCCCTCGTGGCCGAGCAGGGGGGCGATGGCGCCAATGGAGGCGTCCTGGTCAAGCTCCGCTGCTAGCCTCGCAACCGTTGTTGAGTTGATTGACGCATCAGGGTTCAGAAGGAGCAGATTTGCGCCCTTACTGGCCGCAGCTGCTTCATTAACCGCCCGGCTGAATCCCACGTTTTCTTTGTTCTGAATCACACGGATTTGTGGAAATTCGTCGGTAACGATGCGTACGGTGTCGTCCGATGAACAGTTGTCGATCACGATGACTTCGTGATCCGGCTCAGCTAGGTCTACTAGACAGTCACGAATTACGGCCGAGCTGTTGAAAGTTACGACAATCACTGACACAGCAGGGCGGCCGGCCACGGTCACACCCTCACCGTAATGTTCGATTCGTTTAGGTCTTTCAAGATTGTGTTCCGCATTCTGTCAACGGCGGCGTCCCAAGTGAAGTAGTCGAGCACGTGAGAAGCCGATGCGCCGACACGCGGTTGGGCCAGTTCACGCTTCAACGCTTGCGAGATTGCGAGGCCGTCTAGGGGGTCCACGTATGTGGCCGATCGCCCAAGTATCTCCCGAAAGACGGGTATGTCGCTCACAATCATCGGTGTGGCAAAAGAGAGTGACTCCAAAACGGGCATGCCGAAACCCTCATCCAAGGTGAGGAACAGAAATACACGTGCTCTCTCGTATAGCCACTTCAACTCAGAATCGGAAATTTGCCCCAAGAACACCACAGTGCCGTCCTTTTGGGCGTCTCGTGCGGCAGTCGAGAGGTTTATTCCACGACCTGAGGCTTCTCCAACGATCACAAGCGGACGAAGTCTGGTGATTGACCCAGACGCTAGGGCAGATTCGATAGTCATTGACAAGTTCTTGCGAATGTTGAGGCGACCGACAGCTAGAACGAATTCGTCAGACTGCGGCAGAGATGACGGTCTACTTGCGACGGACGCCTGAAGTTCCCTGCCCAGTCCGAGTCCGATATCGGTGGGCAAAGAACTCCGCCGCCCATACATCTTCACCCGACGTGCCTCTGTCTTCGTTGAAGTGAATACGAGCGAGGCCCGTGGCAGCGAAAGGGGCATCAACGCAAAGTAAGCGCGCTCCTTGACGGTGAACCACTCGGGGTTTGACTTGAACATGAAGTCATGAACGAAGACAGCAGATTTTCCCATCATCGGGGAAAAATTATGAGTCACGGCGATGTCCGCACGCATTCGCCTGGCGACAAAAGGGAGCTCAAGAATGTTGCTCAACCCGTGAGGAAATATCCTCGTTGTCCTGACGGATGCTTGTCCGCCGAGCTCACTTCGAGCGAGCTCGCCAGCTGCTCTTGGAACAGCCACCACTACCTCGTCCTCGGGATAGCGTTCAACCCAAGTAAATATGAACTCACGGAGCACGCTTCTGTTCGAAAGAGGACCAGACTTCCACCAATAGGCGTCAAATAACACTCGCACGAGCTGTTCCAAGTCTGGCCGAGTGGACCGTAAGCCTCGCGGTCTGGATCGGCGCTGCAGCCCGACGCTTGAACGAGGGCGACAGACCGAAAACAGATCTCGTGGGACACGTCATGGACATTGTGATACTCCTGGTACGGCGGGCATTGTCACTGACACAGCCAGATGCCGCTCGGATGCGTTTTGGGATCCTCGTGCAGTCTGGACATAGTTTCGACCAACTCAGTGGGATCGGTCGGCAAGAACCGATGCCCGAGGTGTTCCCACCGCTGCTGCAGTAAGAATACCGTCGTACGCCTGACACACCGAGAGCCAAGAGTAATTACTTCGAGCCCTTTCCACGCTGAGCCGGCTTTGTGCTTCCCGATCGACGTCCTCAGAGAGGAACCTCTGAAGTGCGAGGGTGATCGCTGCAGAGTTTGGGGCACACGTCGCTCCGGCGTTACCAAGAACTTCACGGTTATAGACCGTGTCACGCGCCACCACCGGTGCGCCAGCGGCCATAGCCTGCACAAGCGCTGGGTTAGTTCCACCGACGCTGTGTCCGTGGAAGTAGACGCCCGCATGTTGCCACAGAGAAAGAAGTCTCTTGTCGTCGCTCACGTGGCCCAACCACCGAACTGCCGGGTGATCGCGCACAAGCGCCCCAACAGCTTCTTCCAGTGGTCCCCCGTATCCTGAGGAACCGACTATGACCACGGGCCACCGCTCCGACAGAATACGTGCCGACTCGATGAACTCCCCAATTGTGTTTTCAGGCACGAAACGAGCCACCACCAATATGTATCCGCGGTGGGTGAGCCCAGGTTCGAGTGGTAGTGGATTAGTAGAGTCACCCCCGTATGGAATGAAAACACCGCCTCGTCCGAAGTCTGCTTCCCACCTGTGGCCGATCTCGCGGGCGTCCACAACGAGTTCCGTCGCGTGGCGGGCCGTCAGACGCGCACCGTTACGAAATACCTTCTTGGCCAACCTCCCCCACTTCTGGCGGTCCCACTCGATGCCATCAACATTTACTACAGTCGGGATTCCGCGCGCTTTTAACAACGGCAAGAAATAGCCGTTGGCCACGTTCATCACGAGGGCTACATCTGGCTTTCTGACTGCCGCGTCAATGGAAGCGCTGAGTCCGTATGAGAGCGTGCTCAGAGACTTCGATTCCACACCACGAGTGACTCGCCTGATGACTCTCTCGTCCAGACTAGGGTCAGAATCTCGTGTCGCGCCGGGACGACCGTAGACGGTGACGTCCCAGCCCGCGTCCGTGAGGAAGGGCGCTAATTTGCGAACGGCGGTTTCAAAACCCCCGTAATAACTCGGGTACCCTCTCGTGCCGATGATCGCTAGGGATTTGTTTCCCACGAGTCTCCCTTGAGTGTGACGCGAACAGAATCTTGAATCGGTCGGGTGACCGGGATCGCTCTTTGGTTTACAAATCTAGTACGCGGCCCTGCCATCCGACGAACGCCGATAGTTCCGACGGTTCCGTACGGCGATGTGGCCGAATCTTTTTCGCAAGAATGGGTCCATCGAGGTGCCAGTTAGGTTGCTCGATTCTGAGTGGCTCGAACGCTGGGCAGCACAGCAGCTCTCCGCCCGCGACTGAGGCAATAACTATGCCGGGGCTCCGGGCCGAAGCGCTAGTTCGCCGCAGCAATCTTTTAACCGTGGCCACCTTAGGAAGGTTAGATGCTGTCCTCCACCCAATAGTCCTCACACTGCGACGAGCACCATCGCGTTACGTGAAAGTCCTCGATGGGCCGTCGGCATTGCAAGCAGCGATTTCGGTGCCGCAGCCAGAATGCAGTCAATGGCGAGAGGACTGTTTGAGTGGGCATCGAATTGCCTCCTGAGCCGGCCGAATAGTTGCGTGATGTGACCATAAACCCGACCAGGCCTACAGGGAATGGGCGAGAGGTACCGGTCTTACGAACTCCTCGCCGCTCATTCTGTGAGCCCATTAGCGTTGCACTAAAGTCGACCACCAGGCTGGCGTTAGTGATGCCGAGGCGTATCGCTTCTAGGAGGCGATGTCGGCGTAGCAGGTCAGGATCGCCGTTCTCAGTTGCGGAAGATGATCTCCCCGTCCGCGCGGAGATCGGCCAGCATCCTCGGCGCCCCGCAAACCTCGTCGGAATTGGCGTGGAAGCGGGCGACTTTCTGCTCGATGTGCACCCGCCGGGTCGACGCCGGCGGCCCGCCAATCCAGGCGGAGTAGCTCGAGCGGGCGACCTCGAGGAAGCGGACCTTGAGGATGATGGTGAAGTTAGTCTTGTCCGCCAGCATCAGTTCGAACGCTTGCCGTTCGTGTCCGACTCTTCCTGGGCGAAGAGGATAGGCGCTTCTTTCCGAATCGCCCTGCCCAGCTTGAGGTCCGCGGTTTCCTTGCGTAGCTCCATTAGCTCGGCCAGTTGAGACTCCGTCATCTCGGTCTGCCGAGTCTCGTTGCGAGCCATGAAATTCCAGCGGCCCAGCGTGGCCTCGTGAACACCGAGCTCTCGAGGGACGGTTGCGACAACTCTGCCGGAGGTTAAGACCAGTTTCACGGCCTCGTCCTTGTACTCAGGAGCGAACTCCCGACGTTATCTTGCCACGGCGAACATTCTCTCTTGTGAGGTGTCCACTCGCTGGGGTCAAAGCCACTAGGTGGTGGCAGTCACAGCTGCGTGTGTTGTCCTGCTCCGATTGCGGCGTCGCCATGCCCTGCGAATCGGTTCCTCAACCAAGAGGGTGGAGGCAGTGGCGATCACGAAACTTAGGGCAATCATCGGTAGCGCTGCACCACCACCGAAGAGGGAACCGGACATAAGGAGAAGGGGCCAGTGCCAGAGGTATAGCGAGTACGAGATCCGGCCGACGAATCGTAGGGGGGCCCACTCGAAGACGTCCGAACCGTCCAAAATACTCAACACCAAGATGCCCGCCGCGAAGGCCGCAAGGATGGGCAAGATGATATACCCCTGTGGCACGACTGGCCCGACTGCGCAAAAGATCAACACCAATCCGGCCGCAGCCCCCAGGATCACCCGGTATTGACGTTGTCGGATCCGCAGGCTGAGTAGGGCGATTGCGCAACCGATCAACAGGGCGTAGGCATTTGTAACGATATTCGCATAGGCAAAGTTTGCCATCCCTGCAGCGGCGAGGACCAAGCGACTCCCGATGGAAACGGCAACTAGTACACCAACCATCCACACAATGGATCGTTTGCTGCGCATCATCACGGGGACGAGGAAAGGCCAAATGAGATAAAACTGCTCCTCAACCGCAAGCGACCAAGTGTGACTGAGAAGCGTCTGGTTGTGGCGCCCGTGGAGAAAATCCTCAAGATACAGCGTCGCCGAAGCAACGTATTCGAGCAGCAGTTGCCAAGGCCGGCCGTCGAGTAGCCACCACGTGCCGATGACGAGTTCCATCAGTATGAGTGCCGGGAAGAGGCGTGCGAGACGGTTGCCGAAGAAATTGCGGAATGACCATGTGCCCCTATCGCGTGCCACCGATATGACGTTGGTGATCAAGAAGCCCGACAAGACGAAGAAAATTGTCACCCCAACGGCCCCCGCCGGGTGACCTTTGGCAATCAGCCCGCTGTGGTCACCGAGCACCAGGAGCACGGCAAGGCCACGGAGCCCATCGAGTGCGAGCCAATACGGGCGTGCGGATGTCTGCTTGTCCCCCGGAATGGTCACGTTGCGATTATTACACGACACTGATTGGCTACTGGGACCAATACCCTTCACGAAATCGCAAAACTCAACTCCGGTCGCAATGAGCTGGCTGGGAGCGGGCACTCGCTGCACACCGGAGGAACGTCACGGCGCTCGTAGTGAAGCTGGGAGCGCCGGGAATCACTGGCCTTGAGCATGGAGAGTCGTGACCGGTCAAGCGGCAAGGTTTATCTCTGCAGCCTGTGACGAGTATCGCATCTCGAAGTCCACTGGGGTGACGTGCCCGATCGAGGAGTGCCGACGGCGGCGGATGTAGCGGTCCTCGATCCACTCCTCGGCGCCGCGCTGGCCCGGTTAGGCAAAACATGCCGGTAGTAAAGCTCGGTTTTCAACGTCGCGAAGAAGAATCGGTGATCCGTTCCGACCCGTATTGGTGCCGCGGTCGCTGTGGAAGATCACGGTCGCCGGGCAGTCGCGGCGTAGCATCACGGCCATTGCGAGGGCGTCCTGAATGAGGTCGGTGCGCATGTGGTCGGCGATGGCCCACCCGATCACGAGGCGGCTGTTGGCGTGGATGACGGTCGCAAAATACACCCGCTCTTCCCCGATTCCTCAGTTAGGTGATATCGCCCGCCCCGACCTAGTTGAAAGCCCCGATGTCCCACTTCCCTACCACGCACGAGGTCGACCGGCTGGGCGCCAGAGTAATCGAGGAGCGGGGCCGTCTTCCACCTTTTCGGGTAGACGCGGCGACCGGGATTGCGGCGCCGGGATTGCCGATGTCGCGGGACGTCTAGCGCCGCGGGAATGCTCTCGGGCGGGATCTGTGGGCGATGCGCATGCGGTAGTGAAGGTTTCCGAGCCCCAGCAAGACGATTAGGGCCAGGCTTACGATCAGTGTGGCGACTGCAAGGGTCGCAGAACTGGAGAATTCTGAAGGCTTGGCGTACTCCACTTTTTCGAGGTTCAGGCTCGACTTTGAAGTGGGCGAGGGTGTTGGTGTCGTGGTGCCCGTTGACGTTTCCATAGGAGCGGTCGGCACTCCGGGTGTCAGCGACGGGCTCTCAACTGGCACCAAATCCTCACGCGAATTGCCGCCATAGGATTCGTCCGGAGCAGTAGTCCAGGTCGATTCTTCGAATGTCTGTTGAGTTGGAACAGTTGGCGACACACTGTCGTCGGGAGTCGAGATTGGTTCTTCACCAGACGTCGGGGGCACGGTCGTGCTCGGAAATTCACCGACAATGGGTGGCTCACTTGCGATTGGTTCGTCGATCGGGCCCAAAGTCGGCTCCTCCGACGGCGAAACGACGGGCTCCTCGGTGCCATTTCCTGGCGGCACTTCTTCGGCCCAAGCACTGAGAGATGGAGAGATCGTCACAGCCGACAGCGACAGCGTAATTGATGCCGCCACTATGGCAGTTACCAGGACGATGGGCTTGCTCATTGGGCGCTATATTCCTACAGCGTCATTGTGATCGCGGCGAAGACGGCGCTGAACGCAGTTGCGGCAGCGATAACGAGAATCGCGTATTGGAGTCCCGTGTGGCTGCGGCCTCGTCGAAGCAGCGCTTTGTGCCCCAGCTGTCCGGGACGAATTTTAGTCACAATGCAGCTTACGGGATGTGGGCATCCAGGCGCTGCAATCAGATGCCCCAGAACGGGGTGGCGTCTCGGCTCCGAGACAGTGTTGGATGAGCCGTGTCAGAGAAGCGCTGCGGTCAAGAGTCAAATCAGTGACTTGACCACCTTGGCTAGAGACCAACTAACCAGCTAAGACGACGTTCCGCTGTGCGTTGGAGTGGCTCGCCTCCGTGTGGGACTGTGTCGGGTCAGATCATTAGTCAGCATATATTTCCTGCGTTCCTCCGTCTTGCTCCATTCAGTGCCTACCTAAAGGCGATATCAGTGCTTCTCAGACAACGCATTCGTCCTCCAGGTAGGCGAACCCGTCGCTTTCACGGTCGGGTAGGGCAGATATATTGGCCGCTTAGGCACCGTTAGCTTGGCGACAAGCGGGCGATTCGATGGACACCTGTGGGTAGTTGTCCGCAGCGCCAGCAAACGCATCTGCATTGAGAACTGGCCCGGAGGTGAGCACCGTAGGACCTCTCCGCGGGCGGGACCACCCAAACCTCCGGTTGAGACCCTTGGGTCACCGCCGGCCCAGACTCGCCCGGTTGGGTGCCTTTCCAGTGCAGCTGACATCCCGGCCATGTGCACACTTCACTATTCGCGGAACAGCCGCGCGTCAGCCAGGCTACGGCCGTCCTCCGATGGAAGATCGTCTAGGACTTCCGCCTTCGACCTCGGCGAGGTGAGAGCACGAGTGATAGCAGCGGCTAAATTCTCGTCACTTTCATCCCAAGGAAGTACCTCATGTCCGTGATCGGACAGCCAGCTTTGGATCCCGGTTTGATCAGAGCTGATAATTTCGCACCCCATCGAAAGTGCTTCAACGATCGGTAGTCCTACTTGCTCTTTCCAACCACGCGCGGGCTGAGAAAAGAGGATTAACGCCTTTGAGTCAGCTAGGACGTCGAAGATTTGTGAACGGGCTGGATCCTCCACTAAGGTCACCGACAAGTGATTTGCCGAGAACTCGCGAACACCTGCCAGGTTGCCTAACTTTCCAAGGAGCGTCAACTTGCCCCTTGGCAACTGCTTGAGAACCAACGGCCAAGTGGACATTAGCCGATTGATTCCTTTGCGATCCTCAAAGGTACCCAAGAAGACCAAAGTCTCGACTTCGGGGGGACCGGGACAAGCCCCATGCGGCGCGGGTAGTGCCCAGACAAGCGAGGTCAATGCGGTACGTTTCCTCACTGCACGTGGCGCGAGATCCTCGTACACGTCCAATGCGTCTTGGGTGCCATAGACGATGCGCGACGTCGTCGCCATTAGGAACCGAACAATACCTTTGACGATGCTGCGGGAGATCCACCGCGGCAGTCCTGTGAACTCCATGAGCTTCTTATCGGTGGGATAGTTTTCAATGGCGTAGCTGACGACATTCGTTTGCGTCAATCGAAAAAAGTTAGTGACAGCTAGAGAGCTATGGATCAACAGAAGTTGCGGCCAGAGAACGATTGCGAGGGGCTCGGCGACCTCGAGAACGCGAACCTTATTTGTGATGACCGCCTTTACGACTTCAAATACTGAAACGCGGCGCACAAATGGGAGTCGATCTGCGAGGGCAGCATCGAAATCTCCACGAACACGAGAGTAAAAGAACCAGGCCGGCTCTTTACCCTCTAGCCGCTCCAGATGAGCGGTGCGTGCGGTCTGGTAGTACCGAGCATGATTAGGCCCTCGGGTGCTTCGAGGCAACTGGCATCCTTTGCGGTAATTTTTGGGAGCTGCTGGTCACCCTGGACGAGCATCAGTGCAGGGAGCACCCTATTCTGTCTCATCCCGGCGCTGGTTTCATAAACCCTTGCGACTCCTAGCGTCAGCTTAAAGCTGCCGATTATTGATCCCTATTCCCTGCACGAGGGGTGGGCACGCGCATTAGAAATGCGGCAATTTCGATGTGCGTACACGTCGTCGTGCCTGCGGCAATCCGGGGCGGAGCAATGAGCCCGCTCGTCCCGTTCAGCTCGTAGCCCCAGCGCGAAACTTCCAGTAGCTGCTTTTCTGCTTCAATTTTCAAGACCGCGGTGAGCCTTTCGGGCTCAGGTACTCTATCGAGGTGTGTCCGCCTATGAGTGTCGAGGGTTTGACGCTGACCAGGAGTCCATACTTGGAGATTAGACAGAGCATTGACACGCCAAAGTCAGCGCATCGCAAATGAGAAATAAACTACACGTGGCGGCCGACTAGCCGCAGGGGAGCAAGCAATGACCGGTGCGTTCAAAAAGATTTTTGTGGTGTGCCCGCGAGGTGTCCGGACAGGAGGCCCGGAGGCTCTGCACCAATTGGTGTCCACTCTTCGTGAACTTGGCCAAGAGGCGTTCCTGACGCCAAGGCCGGGCACAGAATATGCCGCGACGATCGATGCGTACGACCACTATGCAGCGCCCTGGACATCGACCATCGAGGACGTTTCGGGAAATGCGGTGGTGACGTCTGAATACGTCATGCCCTATCTAGGTACTTTCAAGCATGCCGAGCGATTCTGCTGGTGGTTGAGCATAGACAACTCCCCCATGTTCAAAGAGCAGCGGCGGGCCCACGATTTCTGGGTCAGTGAGCGGGAACGAGTTTCGCAACAAACGAAGCTGAGGCTCCTCGGGCGCCTGAAGTCCGCCCGTCGCTACGCAAATGGTGAGGCGAAACTCATGCGGTCTGTCAAGCACCTATCACAGTCGCATTACGCCTGGGCGTTCCTGTACTCCCATTTGAATCTGTTATCCACGGTATTGAGCGATTTCACTCCGCTTGAGGTCATACGGTCCGTGCCGCAGATTCCGAGTGCGGATCGCGGCCGCACAATTGCGTACAATCCGAAGAAGGCCGCGACCATAACCGATCAACTTAGGCAGTCTTATCCCACCGCCGAGTTCATACCGCTAGCCGGGATGACGGGCCAACAAGTCATTGAAGTTCTAGCATCCACTGCCGTCTATTTAGACTTGGGATATCACCCCGGCAAGGATCGAATGCCCAGAGAAGCTGCTATGGCCGGAGCCATATCTCTCGTTGCGCGTCGAGGCTCAGGGGCGTACACGGCGGATGTTCCTATCCCTTGGGAGCACAAAATTTCCCCCGAAGGAGATGTTCTCAAGAACGCTCGCGACGCACTCGAACGGACGTTTGATGATCTCGAGGGGAACTACGCTAGGCAGGACCACTATCGCACCGTCATTGCCGGCGAGCGAGACAACTTTCGGCATGAGGTCAAAGCCGCCTTTATCGATTTGCATCTTGAATCCGATGTGGCCTCTGCGTGATTTCCGGTCCCGAGCCGAGCGCGCACGCAGCCAAGTCCTCCGAGTCGATCAAGCGCCCGCGTGAGGCCGCCACTGATGATCCGGTTCTGTCTGAGATAGTGCATTCCGGTACGCCGAAACCATCCACCCGGCGTTCGTTTCTATTTCGGCTACTTGGCTTCGCAGGACTTCCTCTCCTCTCACTCCTCACACCTTTCCTGCTGCTACCGCTTGTCGCACGCATAGGGGGGATTCATGGTTGGGCGGCCCTCGCAATTGGCCAGTCTGTCGGTGCATTCGCAGCAATAGTCGTTTCGTTTGGATGGACCCTAGTCGGCCCAGCCAGGGTGGCACGCGCCACAGACGAAGCGAGGTCGGAGCTTTACGGGGATAGCGTGATCTCTAAGTTCTTACTCCTCCTCGTGGTTGGGCCCCCGGCGGCGCTCGCAGCGTTCTTGTTGTCCCCGGCCGAATTTCGTGCGGAATCCGTATCGATGGCCCTCGCCATGGCAGTCGGAAGCCTTTCGCCAGCGTGGTACTGCATTGGTGTCGGGCGACCTCGCTTGATCGCGACATATGAAGTCATCCCAAGAGTATTGTCCGTGGGGGTTGCAGCACTCTTACTCCAAGCGACGGGAAATATCACCTTCTATCCGATCTGCCTCATAGCTGCCACGATCGGCGGCGTGCTTGTCTTCAGTTGGCGAATTGGTCGCATAGGTTCCCGCCCTTGCTTTGACACAAGGCGAGTCCTGAAAACCATGTGGGGCGATCGGAATGCCGCCCTTACCGTGGTTGCAGCTGGTACGTACAGCGCCACCCCGGTTGCCATCATGGGGCTCGTTTCGCCTTTTTCAGCTGTTGCGCAATTCTCGTCGGCGGACAAGCTGTACAGAATTGCATCGTTTTCCATTCAGGTTCTGGGCAACTCGTTTCAAGGATGGGTCGCGGAAGACAGACCCGTAGGGATTTCTCGGCGAATGAAGGCTTCGCTCTTGGCTCATAGCGTGCTGGGGCTCTGCGGCTTTGCAGGCCTGGCCCTGCTTGGCGCCCCACTGACCCACCTGCTCTTCGGCGACGAAATTGCAGCCACTGAATTGACCGCAATTTGGTACGGAGTCACCTTCGCTGCAGTATCCATGAACACGTCGATGGGGCGCCACATTCTGATTCCTCTTGGGCGAACTAATATCGTCCTCGCAAGCACGCTCACGGGAGCCGTCTTCGGAGTTGTTGCGATGGCGGTTTTGGGGCTCAAATTCGGGAGTTCCGGAGGGGCTGCAGGTCTGGCGATTGGCGAAATCGTGGTCTGCCTTGTACAAGTCGGTGGACTGATTCTCCTACGCCGCCGAGCCAGGAGCACCCCTCTAGTCCCTTAGTTGGGCGCCAACCTGAGCCGTAATGAGTGGATCCACCGTACGAGTTCACGATCGACCACCAGCCGTAGCGATCTTCCGCATCAATTGGGACATGCACGATGGGACACCGACCGAAAATGGCGCCACTTCTGCCAACTGAAACCAGGCCCACCGTCGTGTGGTTCTAGTGTGCCGAAGTCGCCGGCGGGTTGCTGTTGCTCGAGGGTCTTGCCGTTGCCCTTGAGGCTGATCACGTCGGCGTGGTGGACGATGCGGTCGATCATCGTGGAAACGGTGGCGAGGTCGCCGAACACGTTGCCCCAGCGGGCGAAGGGCAGGTTGCTAATCATGATGAGGATGTTCGTATCGGCTGGCGACGAGTTGGACGAACAGGTTCGCGGCGTCTTGGTCGAATGGGATGTAGCCGACTTCGTCGCATTTATGCCGGCGTCGGCGTAGGCCGATGCCGTCGACCTGCTCGAAGTCGGCGCCGACGCGGCCTAGGGCCTCTATTGTCTCGTTGATGCCGCTTACGAGAAAACGGTCCATCGCGATCTCGTCGAACCCGCACCGGTCGGCTTTGAAGAGCTCATGCCCAAGACCCTCGCGACCGCGACCCTTGACCGGCTCCTGCACGTGGGCGAACCGCGGGTGACTCGATCCCCCTCACCCAGGCCCTCGCCGGGCAGTGCGTCACCAAGATGAGCTAGCTGTGCTGCCCAGGCAGGTTGGTCAATCTGCTGATGGGTACGGCGCCGCCGATTCCGGTGTGGGGCCTGTGGTGATTGTATTCATGGAGCC